>JANOTJ010000020.1:0-9665 GCA_031416295.1 Chloroflexota bacterium | reverse complement strand
CGCGTTCCAGGCGAGGCGCAGTGCGGTCAGGCGGGTGCTGGCCGCGGCCCGCGTCGCCGGCTCCACCTTGCTGGCGGTCAGCAGGTGGGCGAACGGGTTGAGATCGTTGCCGACGCCGATGCGACCTTCGGCGCAGGCCTGCAGAGGGGTCGTGCCACGACCGCTGAACGGGTCAAGGACAACGTCACCCGGGCGCGAGTAGCGGGCGATGAAGGCATGGGTCAGGGCAGCCGGGAAGCTCGCGAGGTACGAGCACATCGGGTGCAGGCTGTGGCCCCATAGGCGCTGTTGGGTCTTCCATTCGGCCTCGAGCTCGATGCTCGGCAGCTCGAGGGGCAGATCCAGGGCGAGCTGCGCGGCGAGCGCACTCCGGGCCGCGACGATCACTGGGCGCGCGCCGGCCTGTCGCTGGACGTGCTCCGGGGTGGCCGACATGGGCGGTCGGGACCTCTCTGGGCCGCCGCCGATCACCGGTCGGCAGGACGGGCCGCGGAGCATAGCACGCGGGATTCGGGGTTCGAAGGGGCACCGTGGGGCTCGCTGTCACCTCCATGCCCTCGCGGCCCACGTTCGTGTCAGCGGCTCGCGTTCGTGACAGCGGCTCGCGCGGTCGGCCTGTGTCACGCGCGGTCGGCCGGTGTCACGCGCGGCGGCTAGGCCGCGTATCCGCGTCCGGTTTGTGACAGATGCTCGCGTGATGGGCACTGGTCGCCAGGAACCCTGACAGCAGCTTCCGTCGTGAGCTGATGGCAGAATCGAGCGGTCCGGGCGGCGGCGCCATGCACGGGCCGCCATCACCAGCGGGTCGCGGCTCGGACCAATGCCCACCAGCGCAGCATCTGGCAGGGATCGGCGCCCTTCGCGTCGGCGCCAGAGCCCGCCGGCCTGAGGGCCCCAGCTTCCCGATCCGTTTCTCTTCGATGAGTCGCAGGTCGTGGCGACCGGCGATGTCGTTGGGCAACGGTAGACTTTGCGCGCGGTCCCCGTAGCTCAGTGGATAGAGCAACCGCCTTCTAAGTGTCGGGCTCTGAGCGCCATGGCTCCGAGCGTGGATCTGCGAGCATTTCGGGCACTGTTAGTTGCTCAGTCCCGAAACGGATCGTCGTCTCCGCACCAGTAGGCGGTTGACATGGTGGCCCGGCGGCTGTAGCCGCCATGCCGGCCCGCCCGATGCGTCGTTGGGCATGAGATGAGGTCAGATGACCGAGCCATACCTTCAGACGCACCGCCGAACCGAGCCTGCCCGGAGCGGCATCTGGCCACCCTTGCCAGCCGACACTATGAGTAGATCGTGAGGGATCGAGTCCCGTGCAGCCGGCTCTCCTCCACGGCGACCGGTGGCGGCCCAGCGACTGTGTTGTGGGAGAAGGGCGCATGAGCGGCGACTGAGCGATAAGGAGCGCGCTCGCAGCGGGTCAACGACCGGATGGGGTAGTAGATGGGGTGCCGCGAAGTTGCCGCCCCCCGGCGCGGTTTGGGCCGGGATCGCGCGCGGCGTGAGGTCCGTCGGGTTGGTGCCGCGAGCTGTCGCGCCCGCCGGGCGGCGCGGGTAGTAGGTAGAGCGCTTCGAAGTTGCCGCGAGCGCGTGAGCGCCAGGCCTTGGGGGGCATCTCCACGGTCGTCCGAATGTGGCTAGGCAGTAGAATACGATCCGAGGGCGCACATCGAAGGGGTCTAGCCCTCAGGGCACCTGAACGATGATCGTGACTATGCTTGATCCGTTGGGTTGCACCGTCACGCTCGCAGAGCCGGCCACGTGTGTGGATTCCTCTATTCCGGCCCAAATCTCCGCGCGGTACGTGACCGCCGGGATGTCGGGGTAAGAACAGACGCCGCTGTGATCCGTCACGAGGGCGGTGTCGCTGGTTACGTTAACGTCGCTGCGCAGGTTGCAGAGCAGGTCGGGGACTGGCCGGCCACCCCGATCGACGGCCCGCACAACGAGGTCACCGACCGGACCTGTCCACGGCGGCACACCGGCTCGTTCGACGCGGAGCCAGTCGGGGGCACCGTAGTGATCGAGGATCACCGGATCGAGATCCCGACTGCGAGCTAGGTAGGTGAGTTCGACAATCCCACCGTCCAATGGACTGGTGACCACGTCGAGCAGCTCGGCGTCGATCGTCGCGAACCAGGCGTCGTCGCCCTTGACTCGTGCGACGAAGGCGATCATGTCGAGGGTGCGCTGGTCGACCTGACGGACCTCCCAGCGGGCGGACAACGGGAGGAGTCGTGCTAGCGCTGCGCGATGCCGATCGGTGTTCCTGAAGAATTGGGCGACGATAGTGCCGCCGCGTTTCTGGTCGATATACGAGCCGTACCAGTCCTCGGGCACGGTCCTGGCGTAGTCGAGGATGATGGGACCCGCTTCGGTGGACGCCCTCGTCTGTTCGATAAGTTGGCTGAGCTCCCACGGGAGGAGGCGCACACCGAATTGCTCGATGCTCTCCTGACTTGACGGGTCGTTAGCAACCCACGAGATCCAGGCCTCGTCGGCACGCAGGCCGAATGTCTCGCGGAACCTTCGAGACTCGGCCATCTCCGCTGGCGATGGGGTGGACACGGCAATCGACGGGGTGGACACGGCAACCGACGGAGTGGCCGGTCGGTTGCCGCATGCCGCGCCGAATATCACCAAGGCGAGGAGCGTTGCCCAAACTGCGCCTGTGCGCAGAGCAGTGCGTGCTCTCACGCCCCCCCTGTCTCGACCGGCGCGGCGGGTCGGTCAATCACGCGCTTCGGGAGCTAACAACTCGCTGTGACGCATAAGGTGTATGAGTAGGCCCAGTTGGCCAGGTACTGAGCGGCTCCCACGTCAATGGGGCTGTACCAACCGTAGGGCGTTTCATCGTCGTCGTCGTCGGAATGGACATGCGTCCCCATCGCGATCACGGCCGTGGTGCCCCCAGGAAGAAACACGTAGTACCAGACTGGGCCGCCACTGTCGCCACCCCTCGCCTCGAAGTCGACGCGAATTGTCTTCGTGACTTCCATGCACTGGTTGAGCGGTGGGCCGACACAGCTCTGACGACTCGCGTAAAGGCCGTTGATGAGGCCATTGTCCGTTCCGCTCGTGCGACCATATCGATATACCAGCTTACCCATCATTTGGTTTGCGCCGTCGAGTTTTCCAACGACCGGGTAGACGTTGCCCGCCCCTCGGTGCATGTGGTTGTCGTTCGTCATTTGCGAGAGCTCGCCGCTATCGATGTCGATCAATCCCACATGGCCCGCGGTCACCGCGACCAGTTGACCGGCTGGCCCGTCATGCCGCTTGGCGAGATATCCGATCGTGCACGGCCAGTTGTCGTAGTTGTCGGTGGTGGCGATCCCTGCCTTCAGGGGCATGCACCCATTCAATGGGCACGCATCTGCTGCAGCGGCCGGTCCCTCACGAATCGCAATGTCGGTCCCGAAGTGGGACGTGATCGTGTTACGGGCCGCGGTGGTCGCCGATTCGATCGTGACCCGGAGGCGATTGCCGATGGTATCGATGCCGACGCCGGTGATGCGGATTCCCTGGGCGTCCAATTCTGGCGCCGCTCGCCAGATCTCTTCGCGTTGGGTGTCGAGAGCGGCATACGATTGGGCAACAGCTTCGATGCGAAACGCCGTGTCGCCGGGCAGCAGCTTCTCGGAACGCCATGGCGGCGAGCGTGGCGTCGGGAGCGAATCGGGCGCTGTTAGTTGCTCAGTTTGCGATCGCCGCGGCGAAGGCGTGTCAGCCATTGAGTGGATAGGTGCCGGCGCACGAGGGCACGAGCGTCGGCTGCGTACATCGCATCCCACCAACGCTTGCCGGCTGACGCGAACTCATCGATTGCCACTGGCTCGAGCGGGGAACGTCCGGATGGGCCCCGCGCGTATGGCGCGCAGCGAGTCGGGTTTCGTGCTCAGGCTCGGTTGAGCACGATTCTCTGTCGCGCTCATCGTCGCCCAACTGTCGTGTATGGCGGTTGCGGTCGCGGTCGTGACCGCGGCGTCGGTCGCGACAGTGTCGCGACTCGATTCGCTCAAATGTCGCGCGACAGCGGCACGGTGGCGAAAGATGCCCGCTGAGGGCTGGCGCACGATCGTCGGAGCCCGACATGTCCTTTCGTGCCGGCACGCGCCCGATAGCGCGGGCCGGGGTGAAGCGAAGCGAGTCGGCCTTCGCCCATGGAGCCGCACAGGCACGAATCCGTGTCGCGTCTATCGTCACCCTTCTGACAACTATGCCGACGATAGGCGCAACGATGAGCGCGACAGTTGGATGACTGGCTCCTTGGATGTTGCCGATGATGCCGGTTCCACGGGGTCGGACGCCCGTCTACTCTGACAGCCTGAGGATGCCGCTCCGGATGGCGCGCTGGCCTCTCGACGCCGGCGAGTCAAGGTTAGCCAATGGATCCCGCCGCTCAGCGTGGCGAATGTCACTCGTCGGCTCTGCCCTACTTCCCCGCGCCGATGCTCCGGAACGCCGCCCAGTCAGGGATCGGCCGGCTGAGGAGCCACGCGCTGATGACGGCGAGCAGCGGCAGGGCCGCCACCGCGCCGGCCACCTCAAGCCACGGGATGACGAACGCCGCGTCCTGGCTCACGAGCAGACCCCAGACCGGCAGCAGTCCCGCCGGGACGGCAAGGAGGCCGGCCAGCAGCCCGAGCACCGCAGCGCGCGCTGCCGCGATGTGTCGCCGGAGCCTCGGGTCCGCGCCGAGCGCCAGGAGCGACCGTTGCTCCGGCCGCGATTCGGCCTCGCCCAGGGCAATGGCGATCCCCGTGACGCTTACCGCGAACAGCAGCGCGAGCGCGATCATCACCAATCGGAACAGCTGGTCAGGAGGCTGAGGGCCGATCGACGCGTCGGCAAATGTGTCCGCGTACTGCGCGGCGACGGCCGCCGCTGCCTCAACATCCGCTTCGGTGACCGGACGGTCGACCTCGACAACGTAATCGACCTCCGGCCACGGCTCGAGCTCGAGGGATTCCGCGACGGAAGCGGGTACAAGCGCCTCCGTCAGTACGCCCGACGTGAGGTCCGTCACGACTATCTCGGCGTCGATCCGGACGCGGCGTTCGGGTTCGATCCCTTCCGGATGCTCCTGGATCATGAATTCGACGAAGTCGGCGGTCAGCGGCTCCTCGCTGAGGATCACGACCTTGCCTGCTGCGATGGCCGGGGCTGCCGCCTGTGCGCGGGTGACCACCAGGATCTCGGGGGTCGCGACGGCGGCGTCCTGGATCTGCAGCGGGAAGAACCGCCTACCCTCGGAAGGGACATTCACGAAGCGTCCGGCCCCGGGCACCTCGATCCAGAAGTAGGCGGGCTCGGCCATGCTCAGCTTCTCGATCGCAGCGGTCGCGACCACGCCCTGCGTTTTCGCGAACTCCTCCCCCGCAGCCTGCGACCCGGAGCCGCGGATTACGAGCTGGTTTGGGTAGAGGTACGGCTGCCACTCGGCCGCGTTGGCGGCGTCACGGCTCACCGTCCACGTGCCCAGCGCGACGGTTGCGGCGAAGCTCGCCAGCACGGCCGTGACGATTGGGCTGCTCCGCGATCGGGCCCGCGCCGTGTCCCGGAAGGCAATCCGGCCGGCCAGCGGGAGCCGTACGGCGACCGTCTCCAGGCGCTCGAGGAGCCACGGGCCGCACGCACCGAAGCCGAGTGTTCCGAGCACCGCCCCTCCAACCATCAGGATCGTGCTCACCGTCTCGCCGCCGTTCATGCCCAAGGTGGCGCCGAGCAGGGTCATGCCCACCGACAGGGCAACCGCCGCAAGACCGATCCGTAGCCCCCGACGGGCTGGCGTCGATGGCGGCCGGCGGCCGGAGAGCGACAGCATGACGGGGACGTGCGCCGCGGTCCGCGCGGGCACGATCGCCGCGATCATCGCGGCCACGAAGCCGATCACCGCCGGGCCGACAAAGCCGGCCGCGTCCAGGACGAGCGGCGGGTTGCGCCGCTGCGTCAGCTCGTCGAGGAACGGGGTGAGCGCGAAGGCCCCGACCAAGCCGACGGCGATCCCCAGCACGCAGGCCACCAACCCAAGGATCGCGGCCTCTGCGACCACGGTCCCAGCCAGCTGGCGCGGCGTCGCGCCCGTGGCCGCGAGGAGGCCGAGTTCCCGCTGTCGTCGCCGGATGCTCACCGCGAACGCCGCGGAGGCGATGAGGGCGGCCTCGACGAGCGCGAGCGAGCCGAGCACCAAGATCATCGAGCTCGAGTCCCCGCCCATCACCCCCAGGCGGCCGGTCGTTCGCGAGTGGATATTCACGATCGGGGTGCCCGTCGCGGGATCCAGCGTTGATTCGACGATCGCCTGGGGGTCGGCGCTCTCGGGTAGGCCGACGAGCCAGGTCGCGAACTCCTCAGAGCCCAGCGTGATCGCGGCCGGGTCGAGCACGACGATCCGGTCCCTGAGGTCCAGCTCGTTCTCGACGATGCCTACGACCGTGGCCGGCCCGGTCCCATCGAGGGTCAACTGGTCGCCGAGGCGGACGCCGGCGAGCCTTGCGACCGCCCCGGTGATCGCGACCTCCGCCGTGCCCGTCGGCGGGCGGCCGTCGACGAGGGTGAGCATGCCCTTGCCCAGGCCGTCGAGCACCAGCCCGCGCAGCGTGACCGAGGGCTTCGCCCCGGGCAGGACGATGCTCCCGGATGAGAACGCGATCGGCTCGACCGTGCTGCCCTCCGGCAGGTAGGTCCACAGCTCCGCCTCGCTCAGGCCCTGCGCGATCAGGTCCGCCCGTCCCATCAGCGCGGCGTCGTTCCGGTCCTGTGTCGGCTCGGTCGTCCGCAGGATCGCGATCGCGGCGACCATTCCGGCGACGGGCAGCACGATCAGAGCGAGCACGAGCGCGCTGCGGCCGCGGTGCCGCGTGATGTCGCGCCGGGCAACCCGGGTCAACGCCCGGATCGAGGCGCCGGTCACGCGACGTCCCTGGCGACCCCGGCAGCGTCGCCGGCGGCCGCCCCGGCATCGCGGGCGCCCGAGCTGCCGAGCTCTGGATCAGGCGCAGGGCTTGCCTCGTCGACGACCCGTCCATCGCGGAGGAAGACGACGCGGTCGGCCCAGGCCGCGTGGGCCGCGTCATGGGTGACGAGGATCGCGGTGCCGCCGCCGTCACAGTGGGCGCGGAGCAGGCGCATCACGGATTCGCCGGTGATCGAGTCGAGTGCACCCGTCGGCTCGTCGGCAAGGAGGATCCGGCGGCTACCGACGAGCGCCCGCGCGATCGCGACGCGCTGCTGCTCCCCGCCCGAGAGGTCGTCCGGGAATCGGTCCGCGAGCGCCGCGAGCCCGACGGACGCGAGGGCCGCCTCGGCAGCGGCGCGCGCCTCCCCGATGGGCTTGCCGTCCAGCTCCAGCGGGATTGCCACGTTCTCGCGGGCGGTGAGCCCGCTGAGCAGGTTGAGGTCCTGGAAGACGTAGCCGACCGTACGGCGGCGGAGGATCGCGAGCTTCTTCGGATCCAACGCCCCGACGTCCTGGCCCGCGACGATGACGCGCCCGCCGCTTGGCCGGTCCAAGCCCCCGACGAGCGAGAGCAGCGTCGTCTTGCCCGAGCCGCTCGGGCCCATGACCGCGAGCAGCTCGCCGGCCTCGACCGTGAGGCTCGTCGGGTGGAGGGCCGTCACCTGGGTGTGTCCGGAGCCGAACCAGCGCGCTGCGCCGTCGAGCTCGACGAGGGCTGTCATCGGGCGGCCTCCTGTTCGATCGTCGCTTGGGTGACGTCCGATGCCTGGGTGGCGAGGCTGCGGATCCGGGCGTCGCAGGCGTCGAGCCACCGGACCTCCGCTTCGGTCCGGAAGATCAGAGCGTCGAGCAGAATGAGGAACGCGACGTCTCGCTTCGGGTTGGCCATGGCCTTGCGGCGCGTGTAGGCCTGGAGCTGCTCCACCGAGGCGCGCCGCTGCCGCTGGAGGAGGGCCGTCACGTCGACGTCGCCGGCCGCGACGGCCAGCAGCACCTTGATGGTCAGCTCGTCCCGTGCTGGGGCCTCGGCAACGACCGGGCTGTCGAACCATGCTGCGAGCTGCTCGCGCCCCGCAGGCGTGATCCGGTACTCCCGCCGGTCGTCGTCACGGCTCCCGCCCAGCGTCTGGACCAGCCCGTCGCGCTCGAGCCGCTGGATCGTGGTGTAGACCTGGCCGATGTTGAGCAGCCACGACCCGCCCGTCCGGCGCTCGAACGCGGTCTTGAGGTTGTAGCCGTGGCTGGGCTCCTCATCGAGCAGCGCCAGCAGTCCGTACCGAACCGACACCGAGCCCTCCAGCTTCGCTCGCCGAGAATGGTACATACTCGGTATGCATGGCACAAGACCCCTTGTTGGCGATCGTCGGGGTCGGGATCCTTTCGTCGGGACCGGCGTCTGGGTCGCTGACCACAGGAACACGACTCAGTCTGGGTCCGGCAGGCGTGGACACACGACGATGGACAACGACGTGGCTCTTGGACGAAAGCGCGCGGTCACACTCGGGCAGCGCCGTCCAAGGCTGACAGGCCCGGTCCCGCTCGGACCAGCGGGGCGCGGGCTGTCGCGCTCATCGGGGCCCTCGCCGGCGAGCCGAGCGCTTGCGTCGTGCCTTCGCCGACAGGTAGGCGAGCTTCGCGAAGTGGGCCGATCGGGCATGGGCCGCTCGCCGAGCCCGCTCCGCCGGCGAAAGCGTTCCTTCCGGGTCGACGAGGCGCTCGAACGAGGCCATGAAGGCCATCCGCCCCGGCTTCGAGGTCTCCCGTGAGTCGTGCGTCGCGTGCAGCCGGTACGCCCCGATCCGCCGGCGCAGCGCGCGGTCAGACCGAGCGAGCCCGGCCATGACCGAGATCCCCCGAGGCGTCGTTGAAGACGATCGTTGTTGATGCGCCCATCGCACAGCTCCCAAAACACAGCGCAGCCCTAACCCAGGGTTTGGCGGTGCGGGGGCTGGCGGATCGACCGAGTCGATGGCGCTCCGTGACCAAAGCAGCCTCGATCGTCGCCCAGGGGATCGGCCCGATATCGGGACCGGTGTTCGCGCTCATCGCCCGATGAGATGACGTTGGCGACGGCTACTGGCTCAGCCCCGAGACCGCGGTCGCTTGCCCGGCCTCCGCCGTCTCGATGTCGACCGACGCGACGAGCCCGACGTGAGCGGCCGGTGCGCGGGAGTGCCCGCGCGTCCGGTCGCCACTCCTCTCGATGCCGAACCGCTGGGCCGGCACCACTTCAAGTTCGAGACTCGCCGCCGTCTTCGCCAAGACGGCCTGGACCTCACCCTACGACCAAGCTGGGCCGATTTCAAGGGGAGTTAAGTGTATTGTTTTGTGCAAGATTCGCGGCTGCGGCATGGAAGAGAGCGTCGGGTTGTGGGCATGGCGCCAACACCAACACCGCCCCGATCTGTCAAGGGACAGCTTGGATCTGCTCAAAGGCGGCCTCGGGTGGTGCTGCCCGATCAGGCAAGACGCACTGCTATAGGTCAGGTAGGGCAGCCGGTTCCGAACGCTGACCGGAGACCACAAGCCCGTGCCTGCAGGTCCGCGTGCAAGCGGCGACAATCCGAGGCGAGATCATTCAGCCGATTACGTTCCCCGCGAGATATGGAGAAGTTCCGGCATTGACCATGATGGGTTTGTAGCGATTCCGGACGACAGTGTTGTCAAGCATCGACCCGCCGGCGCCCACGCACACGCAGATGCCGTGAC
>JANOTJ010000019.1:0-5021 GCA_031416295.1 Chloroflexota bacterium | reverse complement strand
CACACCCACGAGTGGGGCGAGGACGTCGCCGCCGAGGCCGGCCTGCCGCTGTCCCCGGCCGACGACGACTGACCGACCTGACTATCCGACCGCCCGCCGCGTGACCGTCCGCGGCGCGTGACCGTCCGCCGCGTGACCGTCCGCGGCGCGTGCGCGCAAGCCTATCGCGCTGCCGTCGTGGAGCGAGAGCCTCGGCTCGACAGGCTATCCCGGACCCGCGCCACGGGCACGGTGGCGATGGCGATCCCGCCAATGACCAGGGCCACCCCGCCGAGTTGCGCGAACGAGGGCCGCTCGCCGAGGAGCACGATCCCAAGGCCGACCGACAGGACCGGCTGCACCAGCAGGATGATCGAGGTGATGATCGCCGGCAGCCGTGGGAGCGAGATCGAGATCATCAGATAGCCGAGGGCCTGCGACGTCAGCCCGAGCAGGAACAACCAGCCGAGGCTGGCCAGCGCCGGCGTCGGATCGAGATCGCCGCCCGCAACGCCGACGCCGCCGGCCACGAAGAAGGTCATGACTGTCGCGATGGCGACCGGTCCGGCAGGTCGCCGCGTATCCCGGCCGCCGATCCGGATGATGAGCAGGTAGCCGGCGTAGCAGACCGCGGTGAGCAGCCCGAAGACGACGCCGAGCGCCGGGTTCGCCCCATAGGCGCCGGACCCGACGACGCCGGAGATCAGGACCACCCCGCCGAGGACAACCGGCACGGCGATCATCGTCGACCGTGACGGCCGCTCCCCGAAGACCAGCCACGCGACCACACCAACGATGAGCACCTGGAGATTGCCGAGGACCGTGGCGAGCCCGGCCCCGACCGCTTCGATGCTGTGGTGCCAGAACATCAGGTCACCGGCAAAGAACACGCCGGCGATGGCCGCGAGCCGCCTCGAGCGCCCGGGGAGCGGCCCGTACCGCCTGCGCTCCATGACCGCGACGAAGGCCAGCAGCGGCAGTCCGAAGAGGGCCCGGAACACCGTCCCGGTGGACGGCGACACCTCCGCGTATCGATACAGGACGCCCGAGAAGGCGATGCACACGGCGGCCACGAGGGCGGCCAGCCGCGGGTGGCGCCCGATCGCGTCCAGCGGCCCGATGCCGATCCCGGGCTCGGCGGCCGACGCCGGTGCGGCGCTCACCGTGCTGCGGGTCAGGTCGCGGTCGGCTTGGGCGGCAACCCGACAAAACGCAGGCCGAGCTCCTCGAACTGCAACGCCTCCGGCACGGACGGTGCCTCGAGCATCGGGTCGCTACCCGACTGGGTCTTGGGGAAGGCCATGACCTCGCGGATGTTGGTCTGCTTCGCGAGCAGGGCCGCCCAGCGATCGATGCCCAGGGCGATCCCGCCATGCGGCGGCGCGCCGTACTCGAAGGCGTCGAGGATGGCCCCGAACTTCTCGTGCATGCCCTCCATCGTCTGGCCCTGGAGCAGGAAGCTGCGCTCCAGCAGGTCGCGCCGATGGATGCGCACGGAGCCGCCGCCGAGCTCCCAGCCGTTGAGCGCGAGGTCGTACTGCTGGGCCCGGGCACGACCTGCCGGGTCGTCGGGCGAGGGCTTCGCCGGATCGCCGGACGTCGTCACCAGGAGCGCCTCATCCTCGGGCAGGACCCCGCTGAACGGGTTGTGCGTCGCGTCCCAACGGCGGTTCTCCACGTCCCACTGGTACATCGGGAAGCGGTTCACCCAGACATAGCTGAGCACGTTCGGATCGGCCAGGGCGAGTCGCTCCCCGAGCTCCACGCGCAGGCGGCCGAGCACGTCCGCGGTGACCGCCGCGCCGTCGGCGACGACCAGGATGAGGTCGCCCTCCCCTGCCCCGGTGGTCGCGACGATGGCGGCCTTCGCCGCATCGGTCAGGAACTTGGCGATCGGACCCTTGAGCTCGCCGCCAGGCTCGATGGCGAGATACGCGAGCCCCTTGGCGCCAAAGCGCCGGGCGCGATCGGTCAGCTCATCGATCTCGCGGCGGGTGATGCCGCCCATGCCCGGCGCGACGATCGCCTTGACCCGGTTGCCCGCTGCGAGCGCGTCATCGAAGACCTTGAAGCCCGACGCTGTCCCAAGGGCCGGCGCGAGATCGACAAGCTCCATCCCGAAGCGCACATCCGGCTTGTCCGAGCCGTAACGCTCGATGACTTCGTCGAAGGTGAAGCGCGGGAACGGCACCGTGGCGATCGGCCGGTCGGGCGCGGTCGCGCGCGAGACCTCGATGGCCATCGATTCGATGAAGGCCATCACGGCCTCCTCGTCGACGAAGCTCATCTCGAGGTCGAGCTGGGTGAACTCGGGCTGGCGGTCTCCGCGCAGGTCCTCGTCGCGGTAACAGCGAGCGATCTGGAAGTAGCGGTCGATGCCCGCGACCATGAGCAGCTGCTTGAGCTGCTGGGGGCTCTGGGGCAGGGCGTAGACACTGCCCGGCTGGAGTCGGCTCGGCACGATGAAGTCCCGGGCGCCCTCCGGCGTGCTCTTGATCAGGGTCGGCGTCTCCACCTCGACGAATCCGTTGGCGTGGTGGACTTCACGGATCGCCTGGACCATCCGGCTGCGCAGCAACAGGCGGTCGGCCATCGGCTGGCGACGGATGTCGAGATAGCGGTACTTGAGCCGCAGGATCTCGTCGACCGGCGCATCCGGGTCATTGATATAGAACGGCGGGGTCTTGGCCTCCGACAGGATGGTCACGTCCGTGGCGCGCAGCTCGATGGCCCCGGTCGGCAGCTTCGGGTTATCCGTGCCGGGCAGTCTGAGCGCGACGTCGCCGCCGACCGCCACAACGAACTCGTTGCGCGCCCGGCTCGCGATCTCGTGCGCCTCGGGCGCGTCGGTCCTGTCGATGACGACCTGGGTGATGCCGTGCCGGTCACGCAGGTCGAGGAAGATCAATTGGCCGTGGTCGCGGCGACGGTGGACCCATCCGGCGAGGCTCGCCGTGGATCCCGAGTCGGTCGCTCGCAGCTGGCCGCAGGTGTGGCTTCGGTAGGGCGTGGCGAGGCTGGCAGTCGGGGTCGTCATGGCCGCCGTATGGTAGTCGAGACGACGGCCCGTCCATCGAGCCGCGACCGCACAGGAGCACGACATGGCGTCGGCATCCTGCGTCCGGAAACGCTGGATGCCGGTCAGGGCATCGGCACGGGCGCGTTTCGGGAGCATATCGACGCACTCGTGACCGGTGGGGCCACGCTCTACGCCTCGGGACTTTCAAGCAAGGCTCGCGGCCTGTCACCCGACGCGCTCGGCGGCCTGCCGGTGACGATGGCCCCGCCCACCCGACTCATCGAGCTGACCTTCGCGGCGGATCGCGTCCTCAGCTACTGAGCAGCTGGGGCGCGTCGCTCAGCGCTGATTCAGGCGGACGCGTCCAGTCTCGCCGGGACGCTCCAGCCGATGAGCTCGCAGCCCAGGTAGTGCCAGCGACCATCGCCTGGCGTGCAGTCGCCACAACCCCACGGGGTCAGCCCACCCTCGTCGGGCAGGAAGGTCAGGTCGCAGGCCTGCTTTGTGGGGTCGCAATCTCGGTGATGGCATGCATGGTCGCAATGGGCGTAGTGCTGGCAGGTGCACGTCGCATCCGTGGACGGAGCCCGCAAGGTGGTGGCGGGAAACGGGTCGAGCTGCATGGCAGCCTCACATGACGCGGTCGATCAACCTGCGCTCGATGGTACGCCCGGCGTCAATCCGTCGGCCGGCCGTGGCGGTGCGCGGCGTGGGCCCGGGCGATCTCGCGGGCGAGGTCGGCGACCGGCACGAGCTTCTGGGTCCCGGCCGGCAGGTCGCGGACCTGGACGTCGCCCGCCGTCAACTCATCGCCGAGGATGATCGCGAAGTGGGCCCCCTCGCGTGCCGCCGACTCGAGTTGCTTGCCAAGCTTGCGTCGGCCGAGCTCGGAGCGCGCCGGGATGCCGGCCGCACGCAGCTCCGTGGCGATCCGCAGTCGCCCGACGGTATCGTCTGGATCGGCTCCGACGACCACGGCCACGGGCCCGGCGTCGGCGGCGGGCGTGGCCCCCTGATCGTCGAGCGCCAGCAGGAGTCGATCGAGGCCGATCCCGAAGCCGATCCCCGGCGTCGGACGCCCACCCAGCAATTCGACCAGGCCGTCGTAGCGGCCGCCGCCGCCGAGGGCCTGCTGTTGCCCCTCGCGACCGGCAACGTAGAACTCGAATGCGGTTCGCGTGTAGTAGTCGAGACCGCGCACGAGCCGAGGCTCCAGGCGGAATGGGACGCCCAGGACGTGCAGGTGCTCCTGGACCGCCGCGAAGTGCTGCGCGCAGGCATCGCACGATCGATCGGTGATGCGCGGCGCTTCGACGTTGAGCGCGACCATCGCCGGATCCTTG
The DNA here is from genome assembly GCA_031416295.1 of Chloroflexota bacterium. GTDB lineage: Bacteria > Chloroflexota > Limnocylindria > Limnocylindrales > CSP1-4 > SPCO01. Next base: position 680 of record JANOTJ010000019.1, on the reverse strand, counting down.
CTGTCGAGCAGGCGCATGACGTTGCGCTCGAGGCGCTCGCGCTCGATGGGCGGCAGGGCATCGGATCGCTCGCGATACCAGGCGCTCAGCTCGGCGATGTATGCCGGACGACACGCCGGATCGCCGATCGAGTTGAGGAGGACCTCGACGCCGGTCAGGCCAGCGTCGGCGTAGAAGCGCGCCCCAAGCTCGATGATCTCGGCATCGATGGCCGGCCCGGGATCGCCGATGGCCTCGATGTCGAACTGCCAGAACTGGCGGTAGCGACCCGCCTGCGGGCGGTCGTAGCGGAACATCGGGCCGGTCATCGCGAGCTTCACCGGCTGCGGCCAGGTCTGCATCCCGTGCTGGACGTAGGCCCGCACGATGCCGGCGGTCGGCTCCGGCCGGAGGGACCACGACTCCGCCTCCTCGGTTCGCGGCGCGATCCGGAACAGCTCTTTCTCCACGATGTCCGTGACCTCGCCCACGCCACGCTCGAAAACGGCGGTCTGCTCCAGCATCGGGGTCTCGATGCGGCGGTAGCCGTAGCGCGTCGCGAGGTCGTCGGCCAGGCGCTCCAGCGCGCTCCAGCGCGGCGTCTCGGTCGGCAACAGGTCGCGGGTGCCGCGAGCGGCACGAAACGTGGTCATGCCAGGAAGTCTAGCGGCGGGACGGTCGCCTCAGGCGGCGATGACCGG
>JANOTJ010000018.1:0-11668 GCA_031416295.1 Chloroflexota bacterium | reverse complement strand
GAACAGCTGGAAGATCGTCTCGTGCTCGCCGTCCGGGATGCCAGGGCCCCGATCCAGGATCCTCACCCGTACCGCGTCGGCGTTACCCTCGACAGACACGTCGATCGGGCGGTCGGCCGGGCCGTACTTGACGGCGTTGTTGATGAGATCGTCGACCAAGCCCAAGGGCCGGGAGCTGACGTAGGCGGTGGACAGCGCAAGTCCACATCAGGTCAGGCGGTCTCGCCCCGCTCGGCCAGCCAGTCCTGATAGTTCGTCTCGTCCACGCCGCCCTCGACGTCGCTCTTGGTCAGGAGCAGCGGCAGCCGACCCTCGCGGATCGTCTCCTCGGTGATGATGCACTTGCGGATATCGGTCCGGTCCGGGATGTCGTACATCACCTCGAGCAGGGACTCCTCGACGATGGAGCGCAGCGCCCGGGCGCCGGTCTTGCGGTCGAGGGCGACTTCCGCGGCGGCCCGCAGGGCGCCCGGTGTGAAGGCGAGCTCGACCTTGTCGAGAGACAGGAACCGCTGGAACTGACGGGTGACGGCGTTCTTGGGCTCGGTCAATACGCGGACCAGGTCGTCCGCGCTCAGGGCGGTGAGCGTGACCATGACCGGCAGCCGGCCGATGAACTCCGGGATGAGCCCGAACTTCAGGAGATCCTCGGGCATCAGCCGCTCCAGCACGCGGCCGCGCTCCACGGCGCCCATCGGGGCATCCGTACCGAAGCCGATGGACCGCTTGCCGACGCGCTCCTCGATGATGCGCTCGAGGCCGTCGAAGGCGCCGCCGCAGATGAACAGGACATTGGTCGTGTCGATCTGGATGAAGTCCTGGTGAGGGTGCTTGCGTCCGCCCTGTGGTGGGACGTTGGCGACGGTCCCCTCCAGGATCTTTAGGAGTGCCTGCTGGACGCCCTCACCCGACACGTCGCGGGTGATCGAGGGGTTGTCCGCCTTGCGCGCGATCTTGTCGATCTCGTCGATGTAGATGATCCCGCGCTGGGCGCGGGTCACATCGAAGTCGGCCGCCTGGATGAGCCGCAGGAGGATGTTCTCGACGTCCTCGCCGACGTAGCCGGCCTCCGTCAGCGAAGTCGCGTCGGCGATGCAGAACGGGACGTCCAGGACCCGGGCCAGGGTCTGGGCAAGCAGGGTCTTGCCTGAGCCCGTCGGCCCGACGAGCAGGACATTCGACTTCTGCAGCTCGACCTCGTCCACCTGTTGGCCGGCGTTGACCCGCTTGTAGTGGTTGTAGACCGCGACCGAGAGGACCTTCTTGGCCCGCTCCTGACTGATGACGTACGCGTCGAGCGCGTCCTTGATCTTGTGTGGATTGGGCAGGGACGTCGACGACGGCTTGGCCCGCGGCGTCTCGAGGAGTTCCTCCTCGATGATCTCCTGGCACAGATGGATGCACTCGTCACAGATGTACACGCCCTGGCCCGCGATGAGCTTGCGCACCTGCTCCTGGCTCTTGCCGCAGAAGGAGCAGCGGTACGGGACCTTGGGTCCCTTGCTGCTGGTCGTTGGGGTCACTGCGCGCGTCCGCCTCGTGTTCGTTACTCGCCCTTGCCACGCTTGGGCTCGGGCTGGGGATCTGGATCCGGTTCCGCGGACGTTGCTTCCGCGGCCTTCTCGTCATGGTGCTGGGCCGTGAGCGAATCCCACGTCTCCGCGTACACCGCGTCGATGATGCCATATTCCTTGGCATCCTCGGGAGACATGAAATGGTCCCGCTCCGTGTCCTTGATCACGCGTTCCAGCGGCTGGCCGGTGTGGCGGGCCAGGATCTCATGGTTGCGCTGGATGAGGAATTCCCATTCGCGCATCTGGATGAGCGCGTCCGGCGGGGCGCCACGGAACCCGCCCGAGCCCTGGTGGATCATGATCCGGCTGTTGGGCAGGGCGTAGCGCTTGCCCTTGGCCCCGGCCGCCAGGAGCAGCCCGGCCATCGACATGGCCATGCCCAGGCAGATCGTGCTGACCGGTGCCCGGACGTACTGCATCGTGTCGTAGATGGCCAGGCCCGAGGTCACCTGGCCACCGGGCGAGTTGATGTACAGGCTGATGTCCTTCTCCGGGTCCTCCGAATCGAGGAACAGGAGCTGGGCGATGATCAGGTTGGCCAGGTGATCCTCGATCGCGTCGCCGAGGAAGATGATCCGTTCCCGCAGCAAGCGCGAGTAGATGTCGTAGGCGCGCTCGCCACGACTGGACGATTCGATGACCATCGGGACGAGCATCTGGGGTCTCCCTGAGTTCGGGTCGGCGGCAGGCTGGATCGGCGTGGATCGACGATCAGGATGAACGTCGTGCATCAGGCCCGAGCTGGTTCGTCCGCCGGGATCGGATCGGTCGGGGTCGCGTCGGCCAGGACCGTGCCCGGATCGGTCGCCCCGATCGAGGCATTGGCCTGGGCCTGCTCGTTGGCGACCACCGAGGGCGGCGCGTCCTCGAGGTGCGGCAGGGCCGGGTGCTCCGGATGCGCGACAAGCCAGCCGTCGATGATCGTCTCCACGACGCGGCTGCGTCGCAACGTGCTCCGGATGAACGAACGACCGCGCTCGGAGTCGAAATAGTCGACGAGTTTGGCGTCGTTCGCGTAGCGCTCGCGACCCTTTGCGATCTCGGCCTCGACATCGATCTCGGCGACCTGCGTGCCCTCGGTCTCGGCGACCTTCGAAAGCACGAGCAGGGTCTTGACCCGCCGCTCGGCATCGGGCCGGAACTCGGCGTGCATGTCGTCGCTGGTCTTCTCCACGGCCTTCAGGTAGGCCTCCTCGGCGATGCCCTGGCGGACGAGCGAGCCCCGGAACTCGTCGTGCATCACCTCGACCTCCTGGTCGACGAGCACTTGAGGCAGCTCCACCGTCGCGTTGGCCACCGCGTACTCGATGATCCGTTCGGCGAAGCCATGGCGCGCCCGATCGAGGGCATTGCCATCGAGACGCCGGCGGACGTCAGCCCGGAGCGCCAGGACCGAGTCGAAATCACCGAGACTGGCCGCGAAGTCCTCATCGAGGTCGGGCTGGACCTTCTCGCGAAGCTCCTTCAGGGTCACCTCGAAGTGGGCGGCCTGGCCGGCCAGGGTCGCCTCACCGTAGTCATCGGGAAAGGTGATGTCGAAGCCCGTGCTGTCCCCGACCGTCAGGCCGACGAGGTTGGCCTCGAAGCCCGGGATGAGACGCTCCTGGCCAAGGATGAGGGGCATCCGTTCCGAGGACCCACCGTCGAAGGGCGCGCCATCGTGGGTCCCCTCGAATGCGATGACCACGTAGTCGCCATCCCGCGCGCCGCGATCCTCGACCGCCGCCAGCGTCGCGTTCTGGTCGCGCAGTTCCTCGACGACCTGATCGACCCGGGCGTCGTCGATGGTGTCGATCTCGGGTCCGAACGGGAACTCGCGGTAGTCGCCCAGGATGATCTCGGGACGGACCTGGATGGTCGCCTTGAACACGACCGGCTTGCCCTCCTCGGCCTGCACGATGTCCACGTCGGCGTTGGTCAGGGGCAGGATGTCCTCGCTGACCAGTGCCTCGCGGTAGGCATCCTGGACGAGATGCTCGACGGCTTCCTCGAGCACGACGCCCGGTCCGAGATGGCGTTCCAGAACCGGTCGCGGAGCCTTGCCCGGTCGGAAGCCGGCAACCCGGGTCCGGCGGGCGAGGGCCCGGACGGCGTGGCCGATGGCCGCATCCAGGCGTTCGGGGGGCAGCTCGATCTCGAGCAGGATGGTCGACTTGGGGGCCTGGGTACGGGTGATCTGCATCGCCCGCGAAGTATAGGGCGGGTCCGGGCCGGCCGGGGCTGGTAGGCGAGAGAGGGGTCGAACCTCCACGCTGCTCACGCAGCACCGGCTCCTAAGGCCGGCGCGTCTGCCATTCCGCCACTCGCCCAGCGGTCGCCAGTCTAGCGGGGCGCGTCCTCGGGAGGCAGCGGTCCGGGAGGCAGCGCTCCGTCGTCGCGGCGGATCCGCTCCCGGACCTTGGCGAGACGCTCCGCGAAGGCCGGGCCGTCGGGGGTCAGGAACGCGTCACCGGCAGCCTTCGCGCCACGGCTGAGCAGCGGCCGCGCGACGGCCAGCAGCAGGGCGGCACGCAGCCCGTCACGTTCCTTGCTCGAGCGCTTGGCGTAGTCGGCGAAGTCGCGCTCCAGGGCGCCCCGGACCTTGGCGCCATCCTTGCCCAGGCGGCGCAGCGTCTTCTCGACCTCGTCGGGCAGCATGGCCGAGGGCATCGGTGCCGGAGCGCCGCGGATGGCTCGCCGAGCGACACCGAAGACCCGCTGCGGGCCCTTGAGCGCGAGGAAGCCGACCCCGCCCGCGATGGCCGCCGCCTTGGCTGGGGCGCGCCGGATCCGAGCCGGGATGTCCACGGCCGCGCGACCTGACGCCTCCAGCATGGTGAGCTGTTCGGCGAGGTCCGCGCGGGCCGCTAGGACCCGGGCCCGTGCGGCAGCCGTGTCTTCAGCCACTCGAGGGTCTCCTTGCTGGTGTCGATCGTCTGGGTCGGATAGAAGCGCGCCTTCAGCACATCCATGTTCAGGCCGTGTCGGTACATCGCGAGGGCCAGCAGCATGATCCACGTCGCGTAGCCGACAGTGAATCCGATGGCCACACCCACCCTGGGCCCGAAGGTGACGGCGCTGAGCCCCCCGATCAGCGTTCCGACGATCGTCAGACCGATCGCGATGCCAGCCCTGGCACCGCCTCCGGACGCCCGGACTGCCGCGACGATGCCCAGGGACAGGCCGAGGACGGCACCGACGGCGAGGCCGACCGCAAGCGGCCGGAGCGCGGGATCGACGGCCAGGGCAAGTCCATCGCCGATCGCCGTCCAGAGCCGGTTCGAGAGCTCCAGGCCGAGGATGAGCCCGACCGCCACGGCCGTCAGGAACGCCAGCAAGCCGGTCCGGGCGATGGTCCGGCCGGGCAGTCCGACAGCCGCGAACAGCGCCGCGACCGCGATGCCGGTGCAGGCCAGGACGCCGTGGACGACGCCCCAGCCCATCGAGCCGAAGAGCCAGTCGGCGAGGAACAGGGTGGTGCCCACGACGGCGAGGATGCCGGCCATGAACAGGAGCGCCACGGCGACCCCGGCCAGCGCCGCGACGCGGGCGAGCTGGCCGCCGATTGCCTGCGCCTCGGCCTTGGCCAGCTCGACGTGCGCCATGGCCAGACGCCACGCGGCGTCCTTGGTGGCCCCGAACTGGGCGCGCACGCCGGGCGGCATGTCGGTAGGCGGTGGGTGGGCGGACATCGGGCGGATGATACCAGCGCCCGGATGCCAGCCGGCCCGCAGCGTTGCCCGACGGCATCGCGGGACCGTTACGCTGCGGGCGTGACGAACGATCCCACGCCTCCCCTCCTGGCACCCCTTCGCCGTGCCTGCATCCTGTCCATCGGGTCGGAACTGACCGTCGGCGACACGCGCGACACGAACGCCGGGGAACTCGCTCGGGCGCTCACGGCCGAAGGGGTCGCGGTGGAGCGACTGACCGCGGTCCCGGATCGGCTGGAGGTCGTCGTCGAGGCGTTCACGGCCGCCCTGGAGCGCGCCGAGCTGGTCCTGTCCACGGGGGGCCTCGGCCCGACCCCGGACGATCTGACGCGCGAGGCGATCGCCACAGTCTGCGGCGAGACACCGATCGTGGACCCGGATCTCGAGCGCTGGCTGCGTGGCCTGTGGCGACGCCGCGGGCTGCCCTTCCCCGAGATCAACCGCAAACAGGCCTGGATCATCCCGTCCTCAGAGGCCCTCCCCAATCCGAACGGCACGGCCCCTGGATGGTTCGTGCGCCGTCCCGACGGACGCGTCCTCGTGGCCATGCCGGGCCCGCCCCGCGAGATGCGCCCGATGTGGCATGACGAGGCCGTGCCGCGACTGCGGGCACGCGGTCTGGGCGCCCCCGTGGCCGCGCGCACCTATCGCCTCATGGGCATCGGCGAATCGCAGGTCGCCGAGCTGCTTGGCGAGGCGCTCCTGCGCGCCGCGAACCCGATCGTCGCGACCTACGCCCGGGCTGACGCGGTGGACGTGCGGATCTCTGCGACGGACGCGCCGCCAGCACTGGACGGCGCGGACGCGCCAGGCGCGCGAGTGCGATCGGCCGAAACGCTGGTTGCCGAAGCCGCGACCGTCGTCGAGGCGCGCCTCGGGCCGCACATCTGGGCCACCGGCGACACGACCTGGCCAGGCGCCATCGGAGCGCGCCTTGCCGACCTCGGCTGGCGGCTCGCGACGAACGAGCGCGGGACAGGCGGGCAGCTCGGGGCGCTGCTTGGCGACGTCCCGTGGCTTCGTCTGGGGGAAGCCTGGTCGATCGACGATGGCCGGGCGGACGACGGGCCCGCCGCGCTTGAGGCGGCCCGCGCCGTCCGCACTCGGGCCGAGGCCGAGGTCGGTGTCGCGGTCCGGGCGCGTCTCGATGGTGACGACACGACGGTCACGATCGCCGTGGTGACCCCGTCCGGCGAGGACGTCGACGAACGGACGGCGTTCCTGGGCGGCGGTCAGGGCCGGACGCGCGCCGCGCTGGCCACCGCTGCGGTCGTGTTCGCACGCCTGCGCGACGCGCGGCGAGACTGACCGGAGGAGCGCGCAGGGTCCGCCCGAGGAGTCGCCGCCTAGCGGTGTGCGGACGCGGCCAGGGTCTCCGGGTCGATGACCACGATGCCATCGCGTTCCAGGCGGACCAGGCCGTCGTCGGTGAACTGGCCGAGCAGTTTGTTCACGCTCTGACGGGTGCATCCGACCATGGCGGCGAGATCTGCCTGGGTCAGGTTGGTGCGCAGGCGCACGGCGCCGTCCGGCATCGGCGTGCCACTCTCGTGGGCGAGACGTACGAGTCGGGCCGCAAGTCGTCCGGTGATGTCCAGGAAATGGAGCTCCTCGACGTGGGTCGTCAGCCGCCGAAGCTCGCCGGCGATGGACGCCAGCAGCGCATCGCGCACGCCGGCCTCGGTGGCGATGAGCTCCCGGAACCGATCGCGCGGCAGGACCACGGTCTCGGTCGCGACCAGCGCGCTTGCAGACGCCGATCGTGGGGCACCGTCCAGCAGCGCCAGCTCACCGAAGACCTGCCCCGGACCGAGGGTGGCCAGGATGGCCTCCTCCCCGGTGTCTGACGGCACGGAGATCTTGACTTCGCCGAGGACGATGACGAACAGGGCATCGCCAGGGTCGCCGATGTGGAAGATGACTTCGCCGCGCTTGAACCGGCGCGCGCGCATGCCCGCCGCCAGGCGCTCGAGGGCCAGAGGTTCGAGGCCGCCGAAGAACGGGATGGCGGCGAGCGAGGTGAGGACGGGCTGGCCGACTGGCATGCATCGCATCGTAACGGTTGTCGGCGGACCGACATGGTCGGGGTCGCATGGACGCGCTCCGCCAGGGTGTCGCGCGCCGTAGGATGCCTCGATGACGTCATCACCCGGAGAGCGCCTGCGATTGACCGTGCTCGGGCACAGCACTGCGGCGCCCCACCCCGCCACACCGACCGCCGGCTACCTCGTCGAATGGGCCTCGACCGCGATCCTGCTCGATCTCGGGCAGGGCGTCGCGCGCAACCTGCAGCGGGTCCGGGACCCGCACACGCTGGCGGCCGTGGTCATCGGCCACATGCACGCAGACCACTACCTTGACATCGTCGGCTTGCGCTACCTCTATCCGTGGGGCGATCGCGCTCCCGATCCCCTGCCCATCCACCTGCCGCCCGGCGGGCGGGCCAGGCTCGATTGGCTGGCCAGCGCCATCTCGGAGCGAGCGGGCTTCTTCGATGCCGCCTTCGACGCCGTGGAGTACGACCCGGCGCGACCGCTGCACATCGGCGAGCTGACCCTGACCTTCGTCCGGGGCCGGCACTATGTTCCGGCCTGGGGCGTGGTCGTGCAGGCGCCCAACGGCGCACGGCTCGGCTACACCGGCGATACCGGGCCATCTGCGTCGGTCGCGGCGGCCATGCGCGGGGTGGACCTGCTGCTCGTCGAGGCCGCCCTTCACGACCCGGCCTTCGACGATCCGGAACGCGGCCACATGACGCCCGCCGAGGCGATCGACCTCGCTGCCTCGGCCGAGGCGCGGGCCGCGCTCCTCGTCCACTACGGTCCGGCCCGCCGTGGCGAGCTGGAGCGCCTGTGCGCGACCGCGCCGCTGCCCGTCCGGGCCGCCATCGATGGCTTGACGATCACCGTGGATCCTCGGGCCGACGTCCAGGCCGAGGCGTCAGCGGGTCGCGAGTCCGGCAGCCTCGCGTAGGTCGGGACCTCCGACGCTCAGGAGATCGAGATGAGCGGCCTGGCGGCGGCAGTGGCGGCTCGCACGCTCATCCGCGCCGCGATGGTCTGGGCGATGGCCGTCAGGGCACGTGCAGCCGGCCCGGGCTCGCGCTGGGCCACCACCGGCACGCCGACATCCCCACCCTGGCGAACGCTGACATCGAGGGGCACGCCGCCCAGGTATTCCAGCCCATGTTTGGCCGCGAATCGCTCGCCGCCGCCACGCCCGAAGATCTCGGTCTGGTCGCCGCAGTGCGGGCACACGAAGGCCGTCATGTTCTCCACCAAGCCAAGCACCGGCACGCTCAGGCGCTGGAACATCGCGAGCGCCTTGGTCACGTCGCTGAGCGATACCTCCTGGGGGGTCGTGACCAGGACGGCACCACTGATCGGGACGGCCTGGGCGAGGGTCAGCTGCGCGTCGGACGTGCCGGGCGGCAGATCGATGACGAGGTAGTCCAGCTCGCCCCAGTCCACGTCCCGCAGGAACTGCTGGATCGCGCCACCGATGAGCGGACCGCGCCATACGATGGGCTGGCCCTCGGGCACGAAGAACTGGATCGAAATGGCCTTGACGCCGTAGCGCTCGAGCGGCGTGATCTTGTTGTTGGCGCTCGCCGTGGGCTGGCCCTCCAGGCCAAGCATCATCGGGATATTGGGACCGGTGATGTCACCGTCGAGCAGTCCGACCGTGGCGCCCGCCTGGGCCAGAGCGACCGCGAGGTTGACGCTCACCGTGCTCTTGCCGACACCGCCCTTGCCCGAGGCGACCGCGATGATGTTCTTGACCCCCGGCACGAGCTGCTCAGGCTGCCGCGGCGACGCGCGGCGAACCATCGCGCCCCAGGTGATCTGGACGGCATGGACCCCGATGCCGGCGAGCGCGGCACGGGTGTTGCCCTCGATCTCGTCCTTGAGCGGACAGGCCGGCGTCGTGAGCTCGATCGTGAAGGCGACGGCCTCACCATCGATGACGACCGACTTGACCATGTCAAGGGTCACGATGTCGCGCCCGAGTTCCGGTTCCTGGACGTTGCGGAGGGCGTCGAGGACGGCCCCTTCGGTGATGGCGGTCATGCGCGTGAGGGACCTCGTTCTGGCACTTTGGACGTCGATATCGTACTCCGACGTCCCGAAGCGGGCCGCCGGGCACCTCCCCGTGAGGCGCGGGGGTGGCCCTGCCTGCACGGACCCGCCACGCTCGATCGCCCGGGGCAACGAATACTCCTCGCATCCGTGCGCGGGTGATTCGAATCTCGAACCAAACCGCCGATCCGGCAGGGAAGGTCGCGTCCTTGACACCCCGGACGACGCGCACCTATCCTCGGCCGGTCCGGCCCCCGAGCACCCGGTCGGGCCAGCGCCTCAGTCAGGGTGGAGCGAGACGACCCGATCGGGTCCCCTCGGACGCCCGATCGTGATCGCTCAACCCGGACGCAGGAGTGCGAGGGAACGTGCCCGACGTCGATGTCAGACTGGTGGATGTGGTCAAACGCTTCGGCGACGCCATCGCCGTGGATCACATCGACCTCGAGGTCCGCGACGGCGAGTTCTTCAGCCTCCTCGGGCCATCCGGTTGCGGCAAGACCACGACCCTCCGGATGATCGGCGGCTTCGAGGCGCCGACCTCGGGTCTTATCGAGCTCCAGGGCCAGGACGTGACCTGGCTGCCGCCCTACCAGCGCAACGTCAACACGGTCTTCCAGAGTTACGCGTTGTTCCCGCATCTGAGCATCTACGAGAACGTCGCCTTCGGCCTGCGCCGCAAGAAGATCAAGGACAGCGAGATCAAGGCACGCGTCTCGGAGATGCTCACCCTCGTCGAGCTGCCCGGCTACGAGCGCCGCAAGCCTACCCAGATCTCCGGAGGCCAGGCCCAGCGAGTCGCCCTGGCACGCGCCCTCATCAATCGGCCGGCCGTCCTGCTGCTCGACGAACCCCTGGGCGCCCTCGACCTCAAGCTCCGACGCCAGATGCAGGTCGAGCTCAAGCGGATCCAGCAGGAGGTCGGGATCACGTTCATCTACGTGACCCACGATCAGGAGGAGGCGATGACGATGTCCGATCGGATCGCCGTCATGAACAAGGGCCGGTATGAGCAGCTGGGCGACCCGGCGAGCCTGTACGAGCGCCCGACCACGCACTTCGTGGCGGGATTCCTGGGCATCAGCAACCTGCTGCCGGGCGACGTCGAGGGCACGGACGGCGACTACAGCACGGTCCGCCTGGCCGACGACTCACGGGTCCGGGCGCCACGCGCGCTCGTCGAGGGCAAAGCCCGAGTGTCCATCGGCGTGCGCCCCGAGAAGATCCGCCTGCGCGAGGACGGCGACGCGACCCCCGCCGGCCACAACGAGCTCCACGGCGTGGTCAAGGACGCTTCGTACCTGGGCGTCAGCACGCAATACGAGATCTCGGCGCGCGGGGGCGCTCGCCTGACGGTCTACGAACAGAACGTCCAACGGGCGACCAAGGCGGAGCTGTGGTCCCGGGGCGAGGCAGTGCGCCTCACCTGGTCGCCTGACCACAGCTTCGTCGTCGACGATCCGGGGGCCATCAAGCCGGCGGCCGTGGGAGCGGAAGCCGAGACCAGCGACCCTGCGTGAACCGACGGGGCGACGCCCCGGTCCCACGCGTTTCCTGAGGAGGAGATCATCATGACCGACCAGCCCACCCAGCCCACCCAGCCCACCCAGTCGAACTCGCCGAGCCCGCTCGGAGCCCTGACCAGGCGCCACTTTCTAGCCGGCACCGCCTTGACCGGGGCGGCCGCGTTCCTGGCTGCATGCAGCACGAGCGGTACGTCCAGCGCGCCCGCGTCATCGGCCGCGCCCGGCACGTCGGTGGCACCCGGGACATCTTCCGGCCCTGCGTCGTCCGGACCCCAGACCGCCACGGGACCCCTGAAGTTCGCCAACTGGGACGCCTACATCGACCTGACGACGGTGCCTGGCGCGGATGGCGAGGTCGGCACCGACGACGACGAGTACGACCTGCCCTCCCCGACCCTGGACGAGTTCGCCGCCGAGTACGGGGTCCAGGTCGACTACGCGAATGCCCAGATCGAGGACAACGAGTCGTTCATGGCGACCATCCGGCCGCAGCTCGACGCGGGCGTGGCCACCGGCTGGGACATCATCGTGCTCACCGACTGGATGGCCGCCAAGATCATCGAAGCCGGGTGGGCCGAGGCCATCGATCCGGCGACGACGGCCACCGCGGCCGCCAACATCCGGGATGAGCTCAAGGGGTTGCCCTGGGACCCGGACATGACCTACCACTACCCGTGGCAGTCGGGTGCGACCGGGATCGGGTACAACCGCGTCTCGACCGGCCGCGATCTGACCAAGGTCGCCGACCTCTTTGATCCGGCCTTCGCCGGCAAGGTCACGTTGCTGACCGAGTCGCG
>JANOTJ010000017.1:0-1568 GCA_031416295.1 Chloroflexota bacterium | reverse complement strand
GCGCCAGCGTTGGACGGCCTGTCGGATCTCGTTGACGATCTCGTTCGGTTGCTGGCGCCTGGGGCCCCCGAAGGCGTCCATGCTCAGCTGGCCGGAGAGCTTCTTGGGACGAGCGACCGGGACGAAGAACTCGCTGGGGCGACGGCGAGGATCGATCTCGCCCGTGACCTCGCCATCGGACGACGTCAGGAAGTGCTGCGCCGGCTCAACGTAGGGCGAGTTGATGACCGGATCCGCGATGGGCGCCTTGGTCATTTGGCCGCCAGGGTCCGTTGGGTCGCCATGCTCCCCTCCCCGCTCGTCGACCCAGCAGCCGACTCAATCAGGAGTGTACTTGCGCGAGGGCGCACCCGGTCAAGGGTCTTTCACCACGGTGATCGTCGTAGCGTCCAGCTGTCTGCCCATGTCGCACACGCTGGCGCCTGCCTGGGCCCAGGTTCCCTCGATCTCGAGGGTGTCGCCAGCGCTGGCCACCACTGCACCCGCAGCATCCATGACCACGGGCGGGTCGTCGTCGTAGGACCAGCGGTCTGGCCACGCCACCTCGATGTCGCGACCATCGACCGTATGTATCCAGACGCAGGGCCCCGGGGGAACGCCGCGACGTCCTTCAAGCATCCCCTGGATGGACGCACGCTCAGGCCCGACTTGATCGGTGGTGCCATCGGGCGATGGCGCACAACCCGAGGCGAGGATGGCGACGAAGGCCAGCACGATGCCGGCCTTCGGGTAGGCGCCACGAACGCAAGCAACCATCGGTGCCGGCCAGGTGACGCAGCACGGACGCACGAAGCCCTCCGATCCCGCCCGGCGGCGATCTGACGCCGCCCTACCGGCGAGGTGCAAACGGTACGCCGGGGGTCAACTTCCGACCTGACCGCAACGTCGTCCCCGTCACGCGGCGCTGAAGTCGCGCGTCAGAAGCACCGACGCCGGGCGATCACTGGCAGGCTGATCGATCGCCCGGCGTCACCATGCCCGGACCGCATGGCCGGGGCCGGACAGCCGTCGGACCGTTCTGCCGGCCCGCGCTAGACTCCGTCCGACTCCCCTGCCGACGACCTCGAGGACCACCGCCCATCGTGCACGCTCGCCGAACTCGGCCGGACACCGGCCACCTGGACCGTCGCCGCCTCACCGGGGCCGGTCTGTCGGCCATCCTCCCCGGGCTCGGCCAGCTCTTCAATCGGCGCATCCGGCCGGCGGCCGTGTTCCTCGTCCCGACGCTCGTCCTCGTGGTGATCGTCGCCGCGCTCCTCTCGACCCAGTCGCCGGCCCGGTTGGCGGCGTGGATCGCCAGTCCGAACGTGCTCGCGGTCATCCTCACGATCAATCTGGTCCTCCTCGCCATGCGACTGGTCGCGGTCGTGCAGGCGTTCCTGGACACCCGCTGGCACGGCCGCAGCAGTCGATCCGCCATCCTCGGGCTGGCCCTGATCGTCGCCTTCGTCGCGCTCCCGCACGCCATCGCCTATCGCGTCGGGACCGCGCTCGGGGACACCTTCGCGAGCGTCTTCCAACCCGACTCGCCGGGCACCGACGGCGACCCGGATGCCACGCCACTCCCG
>JANOTJ010000016.1:0-6928 GCA_031416295.1 Chloroflexota bacterium | reverse complement strand
CGGAACTTGTCGGGGGCGCTGAGGCCCTCTCGCTCCTCATCGGTCAGCTCAAGGATCTGCTCGATCTCGGCGAGGTCGTTGACCCGGTGGCTGAGCTGCCAGCGCCAGTCGTTCCAGTGCTCGTCGGGGACGTCTTCGTACATCGGGGCGCGGCGACTGACCGCGGGCCGGCCGTCGGCGCCAAGGGCGCGCGCGGGGTCGGCGAGGTTCACGAAGGGAGCCTCAGCCAGGGCCTTCTGCGTTGCCTGGTGGGCAACGGCGCTCGTGATCTCCTGGGCGTCCACGCGGTGCAGCCTCCGGCGAGCCATGGGTGCATAGAACCTATGCACTGTGCAAGTCCGAGCATGATAGCCCGTCACCGTTTCCGCGGTCCAGCGCCCGATCGTCCGGGGCGCGGAGGCTCGCGACAGGTCAGCGCAGGATCGCGAACCCGTCCACGCTGAGCGTGGGGCGCCCGGCGGTGCCATTCACGACGATCCTGATGGTGTGGGTGCCGACCGAGGACCAGGCCTTGCGGTAGAGCAGGCGCCGGGGCGCATCGGTCACCGCCCCGGTCTCGACCCAGGTCAGGATGCCGTCGACGTACACCCTGGCCTTGCCGAAGGACGGACCGATCTCGCCAAGCCAGGCGATGGCTCGACCGCTGAAGGTGAACGACACCGAGCGACCGCCCTCGCTCGATTCATGGGCGAGCCCGCCATACGCGGTTGGATCGGCGACGGTTGTCCAACCCGCGCTGTAGGTAAGGCCGGTCGAGCCGTCGGAGACCCGCGTCGGGCGCACGCTGGACGAGTAGTCCCACGACCCGACATTGCCCGCCTTGTCCGTCGCGCGAACCCGGTAGCGCACGGGCAGGTCATAGGCGCGTCGCTCCGTGTAGGTGGTCGCCTTCGCCGACGATAGCGTGACCCTGGACCACGCGCCGCCGTTCACGCTCCGCTCGAGTCGGTACGACGCGATCCCCCAGCCCGTGTCGGTCCCCCTCCAGGTGACCTGGACCGGAACGGATCCCTGGCTGTACCCGCTGCCGAAGCCGACCTGCGGCGTGGTCGTGTTCGGCGCCGTCGTATCCCGGTACCGAGCCGGAGGATCGAAACATGCGGCGACGAGGTACGTCCGGCTTGCGCCGCCATGCCAGCAGACCGTGATATGGCCGGCGATCTTCGGCGTGAACGTGAACGACGAGCCGCCGAGCTTGCGCTCGGGCGTGTCGATGTATTGGACCGACCACACGTCGGTCGACTTGAGCGTTTCGCCGGCGAGCGGGTAGGCGCGATACGTTGCGGGCTGGCCGACGATCAGGTTGTACGACTCCGGGAGGACATAGACCATCGGGATGTTGGAGCTCGTGATGTGCCGGCTGGTCGAATCGACCCCGGGCTCGAACCCGGGGTCGCCCAGGCCGCTGCCAAGCCTGGCGCCGGCGATCTGGCCGGCCGACCCTTCTGCCTCGAACACGATCCAGAACCGGCGGAGCGGAACCCACGGGACGGTCACCGACCATGGCTTGCAGTAGCCCTTGGCCTTGGTCCCCTGCGTCTCGATCGAACCGAATGTGTCGTTCCGGTTGCCGTAGATCAGCGACTGGTCGTCGCCCCACAACATCGCCCAGTAACAGATGGCATTCGAGGGGAGGACCGCCCCGTCCGGGAGCTTCGGGGTGAAGGTCACGACATGGCCTGTCCGCTGGTCGCCGCTGACGGTCATCGCCAGCCGTTCCTCGAGCATGAAGTTGATCGTCTTCGTCAGCACGGCGGACCACAGGCCAGCCGCGTTGCGCACCTGGACACCAAGTGATCGCCCACCCAGGACGTTCGTGCCGCCCTGTGCCGGGTCCAGGTACGCCCAGTCGAGCAGCCGCGGGTTTCCACCCGGGATCGGATACGACGGGCTCCACGCGCCGCCATTCGAGCGCAGGCGGACATGGGTCAGCTGGGTCCGGTCGTCCCCGGCGTTCTGGACTGCGACCCGGACCGATGCGTCGTTGGGATCGTCATCCGAGTCGAGGAACACCGAACCGATGAACGGCACCGTCGTATCGATCGTGAATTGCGTGCCTGCGATGGTCTCGTGGCCCGCCGCGTCGAACCACGTGACCCCGACACCCCACGTACCTGCGTACGGAAAGGTGATCTGCGCCGATGGGGCATACGGCAAGTCGACCAGCGTGTCGGCATAGGACAGGCGCATCGAGGTCACGGCCACGTCGTCGGTGGCCGCTACATGGACCGTCACGGTGAGGGACGTTGCGTAGCCGCTGCCGTCGCCCACGCTGATGCTCCCGACCGGTGCCGCTCCGTCGTGAGCCGCCCGAATGAACGGAGCGGCGCCGGCGACCATCGCCATCGCCATGAACATCGCGAGCGCTCGTCGCGCGGGTCCTCGTGTCACGCGTTCCCCTCCATCTTCCGTGTGCCGCGCAGACCGGCCGCGATGGACGATACCAGTCCGCAGGAGGCGCTAGTCCCCGATCACGGCCCAGAGGAGGCCCATCATGATGAAGAACCCGGTGAACATGGCGATGAGGCCCATGGCGCCGTAGGGCGAACTCGCGCCCACATGCGGCACGAGTTGCAGGGCGATCCCGAAGAACACCGCCCAGCCGATGAACAGGAACGTGAACAGGAATTTCGCGTTCGGGTTGGTGATCGCCTTGACCCAGCGGCGTCCGCCTTCGGACGAGAGGGCAGAACGCAGGATGATCACGATCATCAGCGTGACCAGCGCGCCCGCGAGCGCGAACGCCACGAGCGACTCGGGCATCTTGCTGAACGGCGCGAGCAGCAGGTCCACGCGGAAGGGTCTCCCAGGGCACCGGTTGGTCGTCGCGATGCTAGCAGATGGGCACCCCCGCTCGCGACTGCCGGGCTGTCCCGGCCCTGCCCAGGGCTTCTGCTCTAGCATGGGTCGGGAGGGGCGCGGACCCGTCCGGATCGCGTGGCCCAGCGGCCTGGCCGCCACCTTGACCCCATCCAGCCAGCACGGAACCTTCGAACCACTGTCGTGACCCCCTTCGATCGACTCGGCCGCTTCGTCGTGCGTCGTGCGCGCCTCGTCATCGGCGCGTGGGCCGTGCTCCTGGCGCTTGCCATCCCGTTGGCGCCCCAGGCGCCGGGTGCCCTGTCGGCCGGCGGATTCATCCTCGACGACCTGGAGTCGGCGCGGGCCACTACCCTGCTCGAGGACGAGCTCGGTGCCCCGCCCTCGGCCCTGGTGGTCGTATTCTCCAGCCCGACCCTGCTGGCGGGATCGCCCGAGTTCGAGCTCGCGGCCGCCGACGCGATGCGTGACGTGGCGGGTGCGCCGCACGTGGCCGCGGTCGTCCCGCACCTGCTCTCGCCGCGCCAGATCTCGGCCGACGGCCACACCGCCTACGACATCGTGTTCCTGGACCTCCCCCCGGACGACTCACCCAAGGCGCTGCCCATCCTCCGCGAGCGGTTGCGGGAGGCGCCGGGCCTGACGGTGGAACTCGCCGGTGGGCCCGCCTTCTACGGCGACGTGCAGGCCGTCAGCGAAGAGGACCTGCGTCGGAGCGAGCTCATCTCTCTGCCCCTCGCGGCGCTGGCGCTGCTGCTCGTCTTCGGCTCGATCGTGGCGGCGGGCGTCCCGCTGGTCATCGGCGGTGCGGCCGTGATCGTCGCCCTGGCGGTGATCTTCGTGGTCGCGAGCGTGACGCCCATGAGTATCTTCGTGCTCAACCTCGCGACCCTCCTCGGGCTCGGTCTCGGGGTGGACTACTCGCTGTTGATGACCAGCCGATTCCGCGAGGAACTGGCCAGGCGCGGTCTCGACCAGATCGACGAAGCCGTGCGCATCACCGTGGCCACCGCCGGGCGGGCGGTCTTCTTCAGCGGTCTGACCGTGCTCCTGGGGCTCCTCGGGCTGATCCTGTTCGAGTTCATGATCCTGCGCTCGGTGGGCATCGCCGGGGCGATCGTCGTCTGTCTGGCCGTGGCCGCAGCGCTGACCCTGCTGCCGGCCATTCTCGTTCTCGGTGGTCGGCACCTGGATCGGTTCTCGGTCCGACGGGTGACGCCCGTGCCGGGCATGGACGGCCCGTGGTCCAGGCTCGCTCGCCGGGTCATGCGCCGGCCGGTGGCGGTGCTCATCCCGACGCTGGCCCTCCTGCTGGTCCTCGGTTTCCCGTTCCTGCACGTCCGCTTCAACGCTCCGGATTCGAGTGTGCTACCCGCCAACGTGCCGTCACGCATCGCCTTCGACCGCCTCGTCCGCGAGTTCGGCGAGGGTGAGTTCGCGCCGATCAGCCTGGCCATCCGGACGACCGGCGAGGCGACCACGCCGGACAATCTGACGGTCCTCTACGACTACTCGCGTCGACTCGCCGCGGATCCACGCGTGTCCCGGGTCGAAGGCCTCGTGGACGTCGACAGGCGGCTCACGCTGACCCAGTACCAGCTCCTGTATGGCGATCCGAACGGGCCGCGCGACCGATTCGTGGCGATCGGCCTCGGCGCGACCACCCGGGGCGACCTCACGACATTCACGCTGTACACGCCCTTCGGCCCGAACCGCGACGAGGGTCGTTCGCTGGTCACGGACCTGCGCGACCCGGGTGGCGCGCTGGCGCCGCCGGCGGGCGTCGCGGTGCTTGTCGGTGGCGGCGCGGCCAACGTCGCCGACGTGGTCGATCGGGTGGCTTCCGACTTCCCGCGCACGGCGCTGTTCATCATCGTCACGACCTACCTTGTGCTGTTCGTGCTCCTGCGCTCGGTCATCCTGCCGGCCAAGGCCCTGCTCATGAACACGCTCTCGCTCACGGCGAGCTTCGGGGCGCTGGTCTGGATCTTCCAGGACGGCAACCTGTCGGCCGTGCTCGGATTCCAGCCACTTGGCTTCGTGGAGACGACCCTGCCGGTCATCCTGTTCTGCGTCCTGTTCGGCCTGTCCATGGACTACGAGGTCTTCCTGCTGACCCGGATGAAGGAGGTCTGGGACCGGACCGGCGACAACACCGAGGCGGTGGCCCGCGGACTGGAACGGAGCGGCCGGATCGTGACCAGTGCGGCGCTCGTCGTGGTCGTCGTATCGGCCTCGTTCGCGTTCGCCGACATCGTGCTAATCAAGGCGCTCGGCCTGGGCGTGGCCATCGCCGTCGCCCTGGACGCGACCATCGTGCGTGCCCTCCTCGTCCCGGCCACGATGCGCCTCCTCGGCCACTGGAACTGGTGGATGCCGACCTGGCTGGAGCGCTTCATGGACAACCGCCTTCCGGCATCCGAGGCCGAGTCGGAAGCGGCACTGGAGGCCGGCCGATGACCCGACGGGGTCGTGAGCGGGGCCGTGGCATGGTCGGATCCGCGGCGCTCGTCCTGCTCGGCGCGCTGATCTCGGGGCTGGCCGGCGCGTGCACGCCCGCGGGTGGCCCGATCTTCGCCCATCCGACCGCGCCCCGGCGCTCACTGGCCCCGGCGACGGAGCCGCCGGTCGCCGTGCTGGATCCGCTGCCGATCGAGCTGCCGCGCGACGACGGGCCGCATGACCGTCTGACCGAGTGGTGGTACTACACCGGGCACCTGCGCACCGACGATGGACGGCGACTCGGCTTCGAGTACGTCATCTTCCGGGCCGAGCGCGGCGCCTTCCCGACGACCTGGGCCTCGCACCTCGCGATCACCGACGAGACCGGCGACGCCTTCCGATACGCCCAGCGACTGGGCGTCGGCGGCGAGGTGGATCGCTCGCCGCGGGGCGTGACCGGCGAATTCGTGGGCTTCGACCTGTCGCTGTCGGGCATCGACCCGCGCGATCCGGCGACCTTCGACCGGCCGGCATGGACCATGGCCGGGTCAAACGGCGCGGACCACTTGTCCGCCTATCTGTCGCTCGAGGAGGCGGAGGCTGCCGGCGTCCGAAACGGTCTCGGCCTGGACCTTGCGCTCGCCAGCCGCAAGGCGCCCGTCCTGCACGACCGCGACGGCTGGATCGATTTCGGGCCGGCTGGAGGCTCGTACTACTACTCCAGGACGGCCATGGACGCGACTGGCACGGTGCTCCTGGATGGCGAGACGCTGACCGTGACCGGCGACGCCTGGTTCGACCATCAGTGGGGCGACTTCATCAGCGTCGGTGGCGGTGGCTGGGACTGGTTCGCAGTCAACCTCGACGACGGCACGGACCTCACGATCTCGCTGGTCCGCGACGCGGACGGGAGCTATCCCCTGGTCTACGGCACGCTCGTGGATGCCGCGGGGGCAGCCCGTCACCTGGAGGCCGAGGCGTTCACCGTGGAGGTGACCGATCGTTGGGTCAGCCCGGCGACCGGCGCCGACTATCCCGCAGGCTGGACGATCAGCCTGCCCGACGACGACCTCGTCATCGAGCTCAGCCCGACAGTCGCCGCCCAGGAGCTGGACACGCGAGCGACGACCGGCGTCGTCTACTGGGAGGGCTCGCAGATCGTCCGGGCGACGCGTGCAGGCACCCCGGTCGGTGGCCAGGCGTACGTGGAGTTGACGGGCTACGCGCCATCCGAACTGGCGGAGCGCTGACCGCCGGCAGAGACGATCAGGGCGCGGAGAGATCGTCGCTCATACGAGCGACGATCAGGGCGCGGCGGACGCCGCCGGATCGGCCGCTGCCGTGTCCTCGACCGGCAGGTCGACGGCGGGCAGGACCACGTCAGCCTCGGCCGCGAGTGCCCGGGCGGCTGCATCGACGGAACCCAGGCCATCGATGACCACGAGCATCGCCCGGGCGGCGTCCACGTACGCGGCCTCGTTGCGGAGTGAGGCCCGGAGCCCGTCGGATGCCGTGGACCGGATGGTGGCGTAGAAGGTCGTGAGGTCCGTGGCAACCGCCGTGCCGGCATCCCACTCGAAGATGTCCGAGACGATCCGCTCGCCGAACGTCGCGTTGGACGACATGGAGCGCAACGTCCGGGCGATCTCCGCTGACGACGGCTCGG
>JANOTJ010000015.1:0-2408 GCA_031416295.1 Chloroflexota bacterium | reverse complement strand
GTCTTCCCGAGCTCGCCGCGCGAGGTCGTGGCCGACGCCACGGAGCGTACCCATCGCTGGGCGGCACGGTCGCTGGCGGCCCACAGCCGGCCCGATCAGGCCCTCTTCGGCATCGTCCAGGGCGGCCTGGATCCGGAGCTGCGCGCGGCGTCGACCGCGACCATCGCAGCGCTGCCCTTCGATGGCCTGTGCATCGGTGGGCTGGCCGGCGACGAGACGCCCGAACAGCGTGATGCCGCGCTCGATATCGCGGTGCCCCTGCTCGCCGACGATCCGCGCGTCCGCTACCTGATGGGCCTGGGCTCGCCGGCGGACCTGCTGGAGGCCGTGCACCGCGGGGTGGATCTGTTCGACAGCGTCCTGCCGGCGCGGGTGGCGCGCAACGGTCAACTGTGGGTACCCGGCGGCCGCTTGAACATCCGCAACGCGCGATTCATGGATGACCCGGAGCCGGTCCAGGCCGATTGTCCGTGCCTCCTGTGCACGCACTTCTCACGGGCCTACCTCGCCCACCTGTTCCGGGCCAGGGAGCTGCTCGCCTACCGCCTGGCGACTTGTCACAACCTGACCTTCACCCTAGACTTCATGGTCAGGATCCGAGCCTCCATCAGGGCCGGAACGTTCCCCGCCGATATGGCCGATCTGCGCGTGCGCGCAGGCCGGGTGAGCGGCAGTGAAGCGTCCGAGAAGTCCGCGTGAAGGGTCGACCGCTAGGCTGCATGACAAGTCGGAGGCGACGAGATGGGCTCGCGAGATCGACCCAGCAAAGAGGCCAAGAAGAAGCCCAAGGCCAAGCTCGGCGGGACGAGCCTGTCGCCGCTGTCGGACCCGCCCCAGAACGTGGAGCTGATCCGCAAGCCGCGCAAGGAACGGCGCGTCGTCCAGGAAGAGACCGAAGAGGGCTGATCGCCCGGACGGATGCCGTCGTGGCCCGCGCCGCCGATCGTACCCAACGATGAGGAGCGTGAGGAACCGATGGCAATGACCGACGAACGGGCGACGGAGCGGGCGACGGAGCGCGCCCTGGCGGAACGGGGCAAGGCCGTGGAAGCGGCACTCCAGTCGATCGAGAAGCAGTTCGGGCGCGGGGCGATCATGAAGCTCGGCTCGTCCGAGCGGCAGGCCGTGGACTTCATCCCGACGGGATCCATCGCCCTGGACCTGGCCCTTGGCGTGGGCGGGATCCCGCGTGGCCGGATCACGGAGATCTTCGGTCCGGAATCGTCGGGCAAGACGACGGTCTGCCAGCACGTGCTGGCAGAAGCCCAGGCCCGCGGCGGGGTGGTCGCCTTCATCGACGTCGAGCACGCCCTGGATCCAGCCTATGCCCGTGCCTGCGGCGTGAACGTGGACGAGCTCCTCGTCTCGCAGCCGGACACCGGCGAGCAGGCCCTCGAGATCACGGAGACGCTGATCCGCTCCGGCGGCATCGATTGCGTCGTCGTCGACTCGGTGGCCGCGCTCGTGCCGCGTGCGGAGATCGAGGGCGAGATGGGTGACTCGTTCGTCGGGATCCAGGCCCGGCTCATGAGCCAGGCCCTGCGCAAGCTGACCGGGGCCGTGTCGAGGTCCAACACGGCGCTCGTGTTCACCAACCAGCTGCGCGAGAAGATCGGGGTCATGTTCGGCAACCCCGAGGTCACGCCGGGTGGCCGCGCGCTGAAGTTCTTCGCATCCGTGCGGCTGGACATCCGCCGCGTCGAGACGATCAAGTCCGGCACCGAATCAGTCGGCAACCGGGCGCGCGTCAAGGTCGTCAAGAACAAGGTCGCGGCCCCCTTCCGGGTCGCCGAGTTCGACATCATGTATGGCGAGGGCATCTCCAAGGAAGGCGGCCTGCTGGACGTCGGCGTGGCGATGGACGTGGTGTCCAAGACCGGGGCCTGGTTCAACTTCGGTGAGACCCGCCTGGGCCAGGGTCGCGAGGCGTCCAAGGAGTTCCTCAAGGGCAGCCCGCAGGTCGCCGCCGAGATCGACCGCCGCATCCGCGGCAAGATCAACGAGGTCGTCATCCCGGTCGAGGGCATCACCGAGGCCGAGTAGCTCGCCATGGCCGGTCGGCGGCGCGAATCCTTCGCGGAGGCACGCGAACGCCGTGCCGCCGTCGATGACCCGGCGCTCGTCCTGGAGGCGGCCGCCCGGTTCCTGGAGGCGCGCTCGCGCTCGATCGACGAGGTCCGTCGGCGTCTGACCGGCGCCGGCTATCAGGCCGGCCTCGTCGACGGCGCGATCGTGCGGCTCACGGAGCTCGGCATGCTCGATGACGAGGTGTTCGCGCGTTCCTGGGTCGAATCCCGCGACCGGTCGCGGCCGCGTGGAGAACGGGCGATCCGCGACGAGCTGCGGCGCAAGGGCGTGGATCGAGCCCTCGTGGACGAGGTCCTCGAGGCCAGGCGCCAGGCGGCCGC
>JANOTJ010000014.1:0-2333 GCA_031416295.1 Chloroflexota bacterium | reverse complement strand
GGTGTTCGCGCGTTCCTGGGTCGAATCCCGCGACCGGTCGCGGCCGCGTGGAGAACGGGCGATCCGCGACGAGCTGCGGCGCAAGGGCGTGGATCGAGCCCTCGTGGACGAGGTCCTCGAGGCCAGGCGCCAGGCGGCCGCGGATGCGAATGCCGGCTTCGAAACTGATGCAGGTCCTGCCGTTTCCGCCGATCGGGCCGCCGCGGACCGGCTGCTGGCGCGCCACGCCCGGGCCCTCGCGCGCGTCGCGGAGCCTCGCCAGCGCCGTCAGCGCGCGTATGGCCTGCTGGCCCGGCACGGGTTCGACCCTGATACCTGCCGCGAGGCCGCGATCGCGATGATCGACTCGCAGACCGGCGACGCGGCCCCCGGCTGACCGCGAACACCGCACGCACCACCGACTCGCACGCGTCAGTTGACCCTCCGGGCGCTCGGCCCTAGGCTACGCCGCAGACCAGAACGCGCCGCGACCGAGGCGGCGCACCGACCAAGCCCGGCGTCGATCGCGGCCCAAGCGAGGGCTCCGCTCTCAGCGTCGGCGGAGGTGCAGGCCGGCTCCGATGTATTTCGGGGTCGCTCCATCGCCCTCCGCCACGCGGTCGTCGCCGTTCAGCGCATCGACGCGTCCGGCCGCATGATCCGGTCCGGGCGGGAGGAACCGAGATGGAAAATGTGCTCATCCTGGCTGTGGCCATCGTGGCCGCGGCCGGCGGCGCCGTACTCGGCGCACTGATTCGCAGCATGTGGGCCTCGCAGACGATGAAGGCCGCCCACGCCGAAGCGCGCCGCATCGAGGCCGAAGCGCGCACCCGCCAGAAGGAACTCATCCTCGAGGCCAAGGACGAGAAGCTGCGCATGCAGCGCGAGGCCGAGGACGAAGCCCGCGCTCGCCGTACCGAACTCAACGCCCAGGAGCGCCGGCTCGTGGCCCGCGACGAGCAGCTCGATCAGCGTGCCGAGACGTTCGCGCAGCGGGACCGCAAGCTCGTCGATCGTGAACGCGACCTCGAGAAGACCCGGGAGGAACTCGCCCGGGCCCACCAGGATCAGGTGGATGCCCTGCAGCGCGTCTCGGGCATGAGTGCCGATGACGCCAAGAACATCCTGATCGAGGCCGTCCGCGCCGAGGCCGAGCACGACGCCGTCAAGATCGCGCGGGCCATCGAGCGCTCCGCGCGCGAGGAAGCCCAGGACAAGGCCCGCGACATCGTCCTGACTGCCATGCAGCGCGTGGCCGCCGATCACACGGCCGAGCACACGGTGAGCGTCGTGCATCTGCCGAGCGACGAGATGAAGGGCCGCATCATCGGCCGTGAGGGCCGCAACATCCGGGCCCTGGAGCAGGCCACAGGCGTGGACCTGATCATCGACGACACGCCCGAGACCGTGATCCTGTCGGGTTTCGACCCGGTCCGCCGGGAGATCGCCCGGATCGCCATCACCAAGCTCATCGCAGACGGCCGGATCCACCCAGGGCGCATCGAGGAGGTCGTGGCCAAGGCGCGCGCCGAGGTTGACCTGACCATGCGCCAGGCCGGCGAGCAGGCCGCCTACCAGGCCGGCGTGCCGGGACTGCCCGCGGAGATCATCAAGCTCCTTGGCCGGCTCAAATTCCGGACGAGCTACGGCCAGAACGTGCTGAACCACGTCGTCGAGACGAGCGCCCTGGCTGCGGTCATCGCGGCGGAGATCGGTGCCGACGTCCAGATCGCCAAGATGGGCGGCCTGCTCCACGACATCGGCAAGGCCGTGGATCACGAGGTCGAGGGTCCGCACGCGGCGATCGGCGCCGGGATCGCCCAGCGCCACAACCTGCCGTTCAAGGTCATCAACGCCATCGCAGCGCACCACCAGGAGGTCGAGTACGCCTGTCTCGAGGCGCCGATCGTGCAGGTTGCCGATGCCATCAGCGCGTCCCGGCCAGGCGCCCGTGGCGAGGCCATGGACACCTATGTCAAGCGTCTGGAGGACCTTCAGGCGATCGCCGAGAGCTTCGCCGGGGTCGAGCGCTCGTTTGCGGTCCAGGCCGGGCGCGAAGTGCGCATCCTCGTTCGACCGGAAGAGATCGATGACCTGACCGCGAGCCGCCTCGCCCGGGACATCGTCAAGAAGATCGAGGAGCAGCTGACCTACCCGGGTCAGATCAAAGTGACGGTCATCCGCGAGACGCGGGCCGTGGAGTACGCGAAGTAGGCGCGACCATGGCGGGCGGCGAGGGCACTGGGCCGATCGGGCGGACCACGCTCGGCAACCCGACCAACGGCGATGCGCCTCGGCCGCGCGGTGCCTGTCGCGTGCTGATGATCGGCGACCTCATCGGCAAGCCCGGTCGG
>JANOTJ010000013.1:0-13439 GCA_031416295.1 Chloroflexota bacterium | reverse complement strand
GGAGGGCGACCCAGAGCTGCGCGAGCGATACGAGGCCCAGATCGAGGGGTCGCTTGGGCTGTACGGTGACATGCTGGCGGCGGGCCTGCCGGGCGAGGACGCGCGATTCGTGTTCCCCAACGCGGCGCGCACCAACCTCGTGATGACCACGAACCTGCGTGCGCTCATCCACATGTCCGGCCTGCGCTTGTGCACCTTGGCCCAGTGGGAGATCCGGCGCCTGTTCCAGCTCATCCGCCACGAGATCTTCGCGGTGTCGCCGTTCCTTGGCTCGTTCCTGGCACCCAAGTGCGTGCCGCTGGGCTACTGCGACGAGTTCAACAATCGCGACGGGCACTGCCCGATCCGGCCGCACAAGGACAGCGTCCTTGCGGCGTGGCAGGAGAAGGCGACGGCCGCCCGCGCCGCGGGCCGGGACCTGCCGCAGGTCTGAGGCGACGGGACGGTCGGCCTCGGTCGGCCTCAGTCGTCGCCGAGGTCGGCCAGGAATCGGCGGATGATCCGGGCCAGGCGCGGGCCGGCGACGAGACCGGACTGGAGGACCTCCTCGTGGGTCAGCGGGTGCCCGCTGTAGCCAGCGCCGGCGTTGGTCACCAGCGAGACCCCGCAGACCTCCAGACCCACCCAGCGGGCCGCGATGCACTCGAGCACGGTGGACATCCCGACAGCGTGGCCGCCCAGTCCGGCGAGCATCCGGACCTCGGCGGGTGTCTCGTAGGTGGGCCCAGTCAATCCGACGTAGATGCCCTCCTCGACGGGCACCCCCTCGGCCGCGGCAGCGGCGTGGAGCCGAGCCCGCAGTCGCGGGCTCCAGGCATCGGTCAGGTCCGGGAAGCGCGGCCCCATCTCGTCGGCGTTGGTCCCCATCAGCGGCGAGCGCCCGGTCAGGTTGATGTGGTCGGACATGACCATGAGGGTGCCCGGCCCGAAGGATGGATCCAGGCCGCCAGCGGCGTTGGTCAGGACCACGATCCGGGCACCGAGGGCGTGGAACAGCAGCACGGGCTGGACGACGAGGCCCGGGTCGTTGCCCTCGTACAGGTGGAAGCGCCCCTGGAGCATGACCACCGCGCGGCCGCCGAGGCGGCCCAGCAGCAGGCGACCTGCATGACCGGGCGCCGTGGCGGCGGGCCATCCAGGGAGGTCGGCGAAGGGGATCGCCACGGCATCCTCGAGGTCGTCGGCGAGGCCGCCCAGGCCAGAGCCCAGGACGATGCCGACCTCAGGCACGATCGATGTCCGCTCGCGGACCGCCGTGGCCAGGGCCGCGATGCGCGTGGGCTGCTCGACGGGCGGGATCGGCCGGGTCGGATCCAGGGGCCGGCCGACGTTGGGCGGGAGCGGGAGATCGGTCATGGGGGCCTCCAGGGTTCGCGTCAGAGACGACGTCCGAGGCCCGCCAGGGCTTCGTCGGCCCGACGGAAGTATCGACACCGGGATGCCGATCGCGTCCCGCCGGGCGTGAGCCACGCGAGTGGGGCCGTGGTGAGACAGCCTCACGGGAGCGGGCAACGAAGCGCCCGAAGCGACCGGCGGCGGAACGCCAGGTCCTTGATGTGATCGCAGTCCTGTGTCCCTGTCGGCCCCTTCGGGCATGGCCAACGATACGAGGCGCCCGACGGGATGGTCAACGCGCTTATCCACGAATCTGGGGCGGGGCGTCGGCCGGCTGTCCACGACTTCGCGCGGGCTGTGGATAACCTTGTGGACGACCGTGTGCGGGCGGGCCGCTACCCGCCCATCGCGAACATCTCGACCCTGGGCAGGTCCGGCCGGCCGTCACGGTCGCGGGTGGCCAACGCGCGGAGCTCGGAGTAGCGGTCGTCGCGCGCGCCCCAGGCTGCGGTCAGGAAGGCCACCAGCGCCGCGTCGTCCGAGCCGTCGCGCAGGACCGACCGCACGTCCAGCCCGGTGGTCGCGAACAGGCACGTATACAGCTGCCCGTCCGCGGCCAGGCGCGCCCGCGTGCAGTCGCGGCAGAACGGCGCAGTCACCGACGAGATGATCCCGAACTCTCCAGCGCCGTCAAGGTACCGCCAGCGGTCGGCGACCTCACCGCGGTAGGCGGGGTCGGCAGGCTCGGCCGGCCAGGCCGCGCTGATCGTCTCGATGAGCTCGGCCGCCGACACCACCTCGTCGAGCCGCCAGCCGTTGGAGTGCCCGACGTCCATGTACTCGATGAAGCGCAGCGTGACCCCAAGGTCGCGTGCCCAATCGGCCATGGGCACGATCGAGGCCTCGTTGACGCCGCGACGGACGACCATGTTGATCTTCACCGGCGTCAGGCCGGCGGCCAGCGCCGCGTCGATGCCCTCGAGCACGCGAGCGACCGGGAAGTCGATGCCGTTCATGGCCCCGAAGACCGCATCGTCGAGCGAATCGAGGCTGACCGTCACGCGCCCCAGGCCGGCCTCGGCGAGGGGCTGTGCGAGCACTCGGAGCGCCGCTCCGTTGGTCGTCATGGTCAGATCGAGCTCGCGCCCGTCGGGTGTGCGCAGGGCCGCCAGGTGCTCGATGAGCCGGGGCAGGTCGCGCCGGACGAGCGGCTCACCACCGGTGATCCGGAGCTTCTCCACGCCGAGCGCGACAAATGCGCGGGCGGCCCGCTCGATCTCCTCGAAGGACAGCACCTGGTCGCGGGGCAGGAAGGCGTAGTCGCGCCCGAAGACCTCCTTGGGCATGCAATACGTGCACCGGAAGTTGCACCGGTCAGTGACCGAGATGCGCAGGTCGTGAAGGGGCCGTCCGAGCCGGTCGAGGGGGGTCATGAGGTCGCCTATCGTACTCGGAATGTCCGGTGCGGCCTCACAACGGCATGGTTCGGCGAGGGCGGCGGCACCGCCTGGGAAGGGCGGGCCGGTACGACCGGCTCAGACCGCTGGTACCACTAGCGGACTCCACCGGACCCGACAAGGCTGGCACGATGCGGCCACGCCCTGGAGTCGCGGTCCCAACCGCGGCCACGGCCCAATTTCGCCAACGAGGACTCAGGCCATGGCCACGACAGACGCGAAGACCGGATTCCGGCTCCCCTGGGCTGCCGATCGTGGCGACGCGGCCACGGCGGCCGTGGAGGAAGCGGTGCTCACGACCGATGCCCTGGTCGAACCGCTGATGCACCAGGAGGACGACACGCCTGCCATGATCGACGCGCCCGCCAACCCCGCCAGCCCGGCCGCCAACCCCGCCAGCACGGCCGCCGCGACCGCGCCGCGCAAGCCCAACAAGCTCATGGCCGACCTGACCAAGGCCATGCAGGCTGCCGCCGAGAACGCCCGAGCCGATGCCCTGGCGCGCCTGTCCACCGATGCCAAGACGCACATCGAGGGCATCCACGGCGACTCCGCCACAGAGGCCACCGACCTGCGCCGCCGCGCCGATGACGATGTTGCCGCGATCCGGGAGTGGTCCAAGGCGGAGATCGCTCGGATCCGCGAAACTACCGAACAGCGCATCGGCGACCGCAAGTCGGCGCTCGAACGCCAGATCGACGACCAAGCGGCCGCCATCGAGCAGCGCATCGAGCGCGTCCAGCGCCGCGTCGCGGCCTTCGAGGCCGAGATGGCCGCCTTCTTCGAGCGCATCGGCGCCGAGGACGACCCGACCCGTCTGGTCTCCATGGCCGAGAGCCTGCCCGAGCCGCCCGCCTTCTACTCGGACGCCGATACGGCGGACTCCCCGACGGCGTCCGCGCACAGCGCGCCCGTGGTCGATGTCGCGGTCGAAGCCGTGGCCATCGCCGACGCGCCGGCCGACGCGCCGGCCGAGGCGCCGGTCGCGGTCGCGGTCGATGTCGAAGCGAGCATCGTGCAGGACCCCGCAGCAGACTTGTTCAGCATCGGCGCCGACGATGGCCCCGACGCGACCGAGACCGATCCGCGGCTGGCTGCCCTCGAGCTGGGCGACGACTTCGCGGCCGCAGAAGCCGAGGCTGCCGCCCTGGGTGGTCTCGAGCCGAGATCCGATGACGACATCCCGACCATCGCCGACGACGCGCTGGCCGCCAGGCTTGCGAGACTGGTCCCGGACAGCGACGCGACGGCCGGTACCGTCAGGACGTCCACCGTCGTGGTAACGGGCCTGGTCAGCGTCGCCAGCATCGCCGGTTTCAAGCGCCAACTGTCGCGCATCCTGGGCGTCGTTTCCGTCGGCGTTTCCTCAGGCCCCGACGGCGAGTTCGTCTTCGCCGTCGGTCACGACTCGTCGCTTTCGCTGAACGACGCCATCGCCACGCTGGCGGGCTTCAGCGCCCGCGTCACCGGGGGAACTGACGGTGACCTGCAGGTCACCGCCCGCGATCCCGAAACGGAGGGCTGATCGTGGCTCGACCGAGCGTCGTCATCGCCCTCCCGCGAGACGAGGCCACCCCGGTCGCCTCGGAGCTGCGCGAGGCCGGCTTCCCGACCATCACGGTCGCCCACCCCGATGAGCTCGAGGCACTGCTCGCCAGCAATCGTGACGTCGCCGTCGCGATCCTCGATGGTGAGACCGATTTCGACCAGTTGCTGGAGTACTATGGGCTGCTGCGCGACGGTGGCCGAGCGATCCCGGCCCTGATGGTCCTGTCGCCGCGTGCACTCGAGCGCCAGGTCGCCAACCCGACCGCGTCGAGCGCCGACGACGAGTACTTCACGCGTCCCTACTCCGCCGAGTCGCTGCGCTGGCGCGTCGAGGCGATGTGCATCCGCAGCCAGACCGTGGACGATGGCTCGGGTCCCATCCTCCAAGGTGGTCCGATGGCGTCCGACGGCTGGACCCGCCGGGCGACCGTCATCGCGATCTTCAATCCCAAGGGCGGCGTGGGCAAGACCACGGTCGCGACCAACCTCGCCTCTGCCCTGCAGACCCGCAAGAACCAGAACGTCCTGCTCATCGACGCCGACACAGTGACCGGGCATGTGTCCACGTCGCTCGGCCTGGACGGGGTCCGGACCGTCGTGGACTCGTGGCGCGACGAGCTCGAGGGCGGGCCGGTGGAGTCGCTCGTGGACATCAGCTCGGCGCATCCGTCCGGGCTGCGGGTGGTGTCGCTGACCTCGTCACCGCTGCATACCGAGATCCTGGAGCCTGCCCGCATCTCCGAGGCCATCAGCATCGCGCGGCGCGGCTTCGACTTCGTGGTCGTGGACCTGCACCCGTCCTACAGCCCGCTCAACCAGGCCATCTTCGAGCGCGCGAATCGCATCCTCGTGCCGGTCACGCCGGACGTGCCCGCGATCCGTGCCGGCGTGCAACTCGCGGACCTCGCGTCCGAACTGGGCATCCGCGACCGCCTCGCGCTGGTCATCAACCGCGCCAACTCCGGCGTGTCAGTGGCTGACCTCGAACGGGCGATCGGCATGCCCGCCCTGGCCCTCATCCGCTCCGGAGGCCTGCTCTTCGTGCGCGCCGCCAACGAGGGCCGAACGGTGATCGAGATGTTCCCCAGGGAGAAGATCACCGAGGACTTCGATGCGTTGGCCGACCGCATCATCGGCACGCCTGAGAGCGCCCCGGCCGCCAGGGCCGCATTCGGCATCTTTAACCGCATGAAGGCTCCCGTCCACTGAGCCCGCGGCCGTGCCGCGATCCTGAGCCGGCGGCCGTGCCGCGATCGTGGGTCAGCGCGAACCGCGGTCCGAGTACGAGACGCCGCCGAGGGGGGCACCGGGCAGACGCTGGTGGCGCTCGCCGGTCCGACGGTCCACCTGCTCGACGCCGCGCAGGTAGAAGCGGTTGACCAGGATCGCGTCCATCGCTTCGCCGAGCGCCTTGTCGCCGAGGTATGCCGTGGCGTCCACGACCGGGACGAACATCTCCGTCGCGCGCTCCAGGAGTCGATCGGGTTCGGAGCCCGGGTACAGGTAGACCGTGCCGATGACCCGGAACGGCGGTACCTCGAGGGCGACGTCGTAGGCGATCTTGTGGACCTTGTACGCGCTCCGCTCGGTCTCGCTGAGCGGCGGCAGCGTGTCCCCACTGGCCAGGACCATGATCAGATCGTACGGGTCCACGGTCTTGAGGCCGGGCGCGGGGGACATCGGCCCCGAGCCGTCCGCCGGCGCCCACTGGACGCCCGAGATGGTGATCGCCTCACGCTTGTTGAGGGCGTCCGACAGGCGCCCAGCCACGTGCATCTGGCCGACGATCCGCCACTCCTCAGTCAGGCCGTCGAAGGGCACCCCCCGTCCAGCCCGCGTGTCGGCGGCGGCGGCGGGCTTGGCGGCGTCCTTGCGGCGACGGAACAGGTCGAAGGGCACGCTCTGGTTACTCCTCGGTCCCGCCGGTGCTGTCGCGGATGGTGTCCACGACCGTGGAATCGGCGAGGGTCGTCGTATCGCCCAGGGTGCGCCCCTCGGCGAGATCGCGCAGCAGCCGACGCATGATCTTGCCCGAGCGGGTCTTGGGCAGATCGGGCACGAACATCAGGTACCTGGGTCGGGCGATGGGACCGATCACGTACGCGACGTGCTCACGGAGCTGGACGGCCAGGGCATCGGACGGCTGCTGCCCGGCGCGCAGGATCACATAGGCGAAGATCGCCTCGCCGGAGATCTCGTCCTTCTTGCCGACGACGGCGGCCTCGGCCACGGACCGGTGATCCACGAGAGCCGACTCCACTTCCGTCGTGGAGATCCGGTGGCCGGCCACGTTCATCACGTCATCGACCCGGCCGAGGAGCCAGTAGTAGCCCTCCTCGTCGCGCTTCGCACCGTCGCCCGCGAAGTACTTGCCCGGAAAGCGGCTCCAGTAGGTCTGTCGATAGCGCTCCGGATCGCCGTAGATCCCGCGCAGCATGGCCGGCCACGGCCGAGTCAGCACGAGGTAGCCGCCACCGCCGTTGGGCACGGACACGCCGTCGTTGTCCACGATGTCGGCGCCGATGCCAGGGAACGGGAAGGTGGCACTGCCGGGCTTGGTGACAGTCACCCCGGGCAGTGGCGAGATCAGGATCTGGCCCGTCTCGGTCTGCCACCAGGTGTCCACGACCGGGGTCCGGTCACCGCCGATGTGCTCGCGGTACCACAGCCAGGCCTCGGGGTTGATGGGCTCGCCGACCGAACCCAGGAGGCGCAATGAGGTCAGGTCGCGCGCGGCCGGATACGCATCGCCCTGCTTCATGAAGGACCGGATCGCGGTCGGGGCGCAGTACAGGATGGTGACCTTGTAGTCCTCGATGATCTGCCACCAGCGATCCCAGCCCGGCGTGTCCGGCGCGCCCTCGTACAGGATCCCGGTCGTCGCGTTGGCCAGCGGGCCGTAGACGATGTAGCTGTGACCGGTCACCCAGCCGATGTCGGCCGCGCACCAGTACACGTCGTCGGGCTTGATGTCGAAGACCATCTCGTGGCTCAGGCTCGTGCCGAGCAGGTAACCCGCGGTGGTGTGCAGGATGCCCTTGGGCTTGGCCGTGGTGCCGCTCGTGTACAGCAGGTAGAGCATGTGCTCGCTGTCGACGGCGACTGGCGGGCAGTCCTCGCTCTGGCGCTCGACGATGTCGTGCCACCAGTGATCGCGGCCCGCGACCATGTGGATGTCGTGGCCGGTGCGGTTGACGACGATGGTCGCTTCGATGGTCGGCGTGTCAGCGAGAGCCTCGTCGGCGTGGTGCTTGAGCCCGACCTCCTTGCCCCGCCGATAGCCGCCGTCGGCGGTGAGCAGGATCTTCGCGCCGCAGTCGTTGATGCGGCCGCCGAGCGATTCCGCGGAGAACCCGCCGAATACGACCGTGTGGGGGGCGCCGATCCGGGCACAGGCGAGCATCGCGATGGGCAGCTCGGGGATCATCGGCATGTAGATCGCTACGCGGTCGCCCTGCTGGACACCGAGCTCCAGGAGTGCATTGGCGGCCTTGCTGACTTCGCGCTGCAGGTCCCGGAAGGTCAGCGTCCGGGTGTCGCCGGGCTCGCCGATCCAGTGGTACGCGACTTTATCGCCGAGACCGCGCTCGACGTGCCGATCGATGCAGTTGTAGCTGACGTTGAGCTGGCCACCGACGAACCACTTCGCGAACGGCAGCTCCCACTCGAGCGTCGTCTCGAAGGGAGTCGTCCAGTCGATACGGTCGCGGGCGTGCTTCGCCCAGAACCCCTCGAAGTCAGCCTCGGCCTCGGCGTACACGCTGGCCTTGGCGTTCGCCTGGGCGACGAATGCCGGATCCGGGGCAAACGTCCGGCGCTCGGACATCAGGTTTTCGATCTCGGGCGACGGGATTGAAGTCGGGTCGACGGTCACGCTGGATCCCTTTTCGAGTCGACGGGTCGACGGGTCGGCTGGCCGGTGCATCCTACCGCGCGCGCTACCGGGCGCGCCATGCCGCGCGCGCCATGCCGCCGGCGAGGGGTCAGCTCCCGTCGCTGTCCGGGGGGCCGCCGTCGGCCGTGGCCGCGGCGGCGACCGCGTCCGGCGGCACGGGACCGCCGAGCCACGCGGCACCGAGCGCGGCAGGGTCACGGGAAAGCACCACCCGCTGGGGACGCGGGATCTCGATCCCGTTGGCCTCGAGGGCGGCGAGGAGACGCTTGCGAAACTCGCCGGCGGCGGCCCACTGCTCGGTGGCTCGGACACTGCCCAGGATCTTGAGCGTGATGCCGTACTCGCCGAGCGCCTCGACACGCTCCACGCGCGGCGCCTCGAGCACCCGACGCTTCCAGACCGGATCGGCGAGCATCGCGGCGCCGACCTCGTCCACGACGGTGATCGCACGCTCGATGTCGGTGCCGTAGGCGAGCGTGAGGTCCTGATTGATGCGCGCCCAGACCCGGGTGAGGTTGCTGGCGACCTTGATCTCGCCGTTGGGGATGGTGTGCACGACGCCGTCGAGGTCGCGGACCGTGGTCCGGCGCAGGGTGAGATCCTCGACGGTGCCAGTGACCCCGGCCAGGCGCACCACGTCGCCCTTGGCGAACTGGTTCTCGACGAGGATCAGGGCCCCGTTGAGGTAGTCGCGGACGAGGGCCTGGGCCCCGAATCCGACGGCGATGCCGACCACGCCCAGGCCCGCCACCGCGGGCCCGATATCGAGGCCGAGGTGACCAAGGGCCATGAGCGCGGCGACGACCAGGATGAACGCCTGGATCGCCCGAGCGCCGAAGTCATCGAGCGTGTCCATGCGCTTCCTGAGCTCGACGGCTGACAACTCCTGGGCCGTCCCTTCGGTCGCTTCCCGGTCCAGAAGGGCCTTGACGACACCGTGCACGAACAGGCTCGCAAGGCGCATCGCGATGATCGCCGCGATGACGATGGCGAGAAGTGGCAGGGCGGTCTCGATGATGGCGGCGAGGAAGTCCTTCCAGGGTGCCTTGGTGAAGTCGGGCATGCGCCAAGGGTACCGGCGGCGCCAGCGGGCCGTGGCGGGCGGGGGGGCGGTGGCGGCCGGGGGCCGGTCGGCGGCGGCCGTGCCGGGGCGGTCGCGGCAACGGCGCGGTGATCGCGCCCGGGATCAGGCCGTGGCGGCGACCGGAGCGGGTGTCGGGGCGAGCCGTTCCGGGCTCCTCCCGCCGAGGCGGACGGTGATGGCCGCAGCGGCCTCGCGGGCCTGGGCTGCGAGTTCCGGGATACGCCTCGGGGTCAGCCGGAAGGCCGGCCCCCAGATGTCCACCGCGGCCACGATATTGCCGCGGGCATCGTGGATGGGGGCCGCGACTGCGTTGAGACCAAGTTCGTACTCGCCGATCGCCGTCGCGTAGCCGCGCCGACGGATCCGGGCCAGTTCCTCGAGCAGCGGCTCCAGTTCCGTGACGGTTCGTTCCGTGTACGACACCAGGCCGCGCCGGACCATGTGCAGGATCTCGCGTTCGGCGAGCGAAGACATCAGGACCTTGCCCGATGCGACACAGTGCAGCGGCGTGGCGCGCCCCGTCCAGTCGCCGACGGCGATGAGATTCGGGCCGTCCACCTGGGCAACGGTCAGCAGCGAGTCCCCATCGAGGATCCCGACCCCGGTCGTCTCGTGGGTGAGTCGGGCGAGCCGCTCCAGTTCGGGCGTGGCGATGCCGCGCAGATCGAGCGTGCGCTCGGCCTTTTCGGCGAGGCGGATGACCACCAGGCCCAGACGGTACTTGCCGGTTTCGTCATCCTGCTCGACGAGGCCACGCTTCTGGAGCGTGGCCAGGAGTCGGGATGCCGTGGACTTGTGCAGGCCCAGGCGCCGAGCGAGTTCGGTGACCCCCGCCTCACCCGGCGAGTCGCCGAGCGCCAGGAGCAGCGATGCTGCCCGGTCGACCGAGCGGACCGCATTGCCGTCGAGGACCATCGTGCTCGTCCCCGCCGTGATCAGCTGTCGCCGGGGGCGGGGATGCCGCCGTTGGCGCGTGGCACCGACGATCCGTGGGCGCGAGCGTCCAGCGCGACATGCAGCGAATCCTCGAACGCTGTGAGGACCCGATCCACAAGGTCACCCTTGGCGTGAGCCTCGCACATGAACCACGGTTCGCGTGAGTCCGGCTCGGGCATGGCGCCGCGGGCGTGCATGCCGATGGCGATGGCGTCGTACAGCTCGTGGTCCGTGGTGGCCCAATCGCGATACTCGCTGGCCTCTTCCTCGCGGAACATGATCCCGAACATCGAGGGGTGGCCCGTGAAGTGGTACGGGATGCCGACCGGGTTGAGGATCTCCCGGAGGCCGTCCTGCATGCGCCGGCCGGTGGCGTGGATGGTCTCCAGGGCCGGCGTATCGCGGATGATCTGGAGCGTCGCGACCGCGGCCGCGGCCGCCACCCGGGGGCCCGCCTACGTCCCGCCATGGCGGACGTGGTCGGGCAGCATGGCCATGACTTCCGCACGACCACCGAAGGCCGCGGCCGGATAGCCGTTGCCCATCGCCTTGGCGAACGTGCCGAGGTCCGGGGTGATGCCGAAGAACTCGGCCGCGCCACCCTTGGCGAAGCGGAACCCGGTCTTGACCTCATCGAAGATCAGGAGGATGCCGAATTCCTCGGTCAGTGCCCGCATCTCCTTGTGGAACCCGGGCTTGGGCATGATCCCCTGGGCATTGCCGAGCACCGGCTCGACGATCACCGCGGCGATCTCGTGGCCGCGCTCCTCGAAGAGTGTGCGCAGCCGATCGATCCGGTTGTAGCGGGCCGGGATGATGGTATCGGCGACAGCTTTGGGGATGCCTCGGCCCCAGGCGAGGGCGACCGGCGCATCCTCGTCGCCGAGCTCGGACATGTCGTCGGGACCCACGCTGATCAGCGCGTAGTCGTGGACGCCGTGGTACTGGCCCTCGAATTTCACGATCTTCTCGCGGCCGGTGTAGGCCCGGGCGATGCGCATCGCGTGCATCGTCGCCTCCGTGCCCGACACGGTCATGCGCGCCTTGTCCACCCAGCCGGTGAGCTCCTTGACGAGCTCCATCGCGTGGACCTCGTCCTCCGAAGTCAGGCTGAAGCTGACGCCTCGACGCATCCGCTCGTTGACGTAGTCGTCCACGCGCTCGTCGCCGTGACCGAGGATCACCGGGCCGTAGCCCATGCGCAGATCGACGAACTCGTTGCCGTCCATGTCCCAGACGACGCCGCCCTTGCCCCGATCGACGTAGATCGTGGACTCGCCCCAGGCGCGGAAGTTGGAGTCGGTGCCGCCGGGCATGGTCTCCAGCGCCCGCTTGTACAGCGCGGACTGGGTGTCGCGGCGCAGGCTGGGGATCGTCCTGGTGCTGGATTCGGTGGTCATAGAGAGCCTCGTGCGCTGGGTGGTGGGTGGCGTCCGGACCGGTCCGTGGGACGGCTGTTGCACGATACGGGACGCGAGTCGGGTCATCCTGCCACACGGCCGGTCCGACCGTCAACGCGACATTCGTCCCGGATCTTGGCATGGGCTGCGAATCCCATGCTCGATTCGCCGCGGCCGCCCGAGAACCGCACGGTCCTGACGTAGGCTGGCCGGTCGTGGCACCATGCCCGCGATGCCCGACGACCAGACGACTTCCCGCATCTACTGGTTGCGCGACCCGGCGCCAGCCGGCACCGCGGACCCGCCGCTGGACCCCGGGGAGTGCCTCGACGTGGACGTCGCCATCGTCGGTGGTGGCTACACTGGGCTATGGACCGCGCTGGCCCTGACCGACACGGATCCTGGGTCGCGGATCGCCGTCCTGGAGCAGGAGACCGTGGCCTTTGGCGCGAGCGGGCGCAACGGCGGCTTCTGCCAGGCCAGCCTGACCCACGGCCTCGGCAACGGCATCAAGCACTTCCCGGAAGAGCTGAAGCGCCTCGAGCAGGAGGGCGCCGACAACCTTCGCGGCCTCATCGACTTCACTCGCGAGCACGGCATCGACTGCGACCTTGAGGCGACGGGCACGATCGCCTTCGCCGATCAGCCCCACCAGGTCGAGGAATTCAAGGCCTGGCTGGACGAGTCGGCCGAGTATGGCGAGACGCTCGAGTTCTGGGACCGCGAACGCGCCTGCCAGGAGGTGCACTCCCCGCTCTGGCTGGCCGGCCTGCACAGCCCGCCGGGACGCGACGTGATGCTGGACCCGGCCAAGCTGTGTCGAGGGCTGGCACGCGTCGCCCGCGAGCGCGGGGTCCGCATCCACGAGCGCTCGCGAGTCACGCATCTCGCCCGGCGTGCCGGTGGCGTGACCGTCACGACCGCCAACGGCGCCACGGTCCGGGCGAAGCACGCGGTCGTCGCCACGTCCGCGTACTCGGGTTGGCTGCGCCGGCTGTCGCCGCTGTTCGTGCCCGTCTACGACTACGCGCTCGTGTCCGAACCACTGACCGCGGAGCAGCACGATGCGATCGGCTGGTATGGGCGCCAGGGTCTCTCCGACGCCAACAACCAGTTCCACTACTTCCGATTGACCGCCGACGACCGCATCCTGTGGGGCGGCTACGACGCGATCCACTATCGGGGCAGCCGGGTCGCGCCGGAACTCGACGCGAGGCCCGCCACCTTCGACAGGCTCGAGGCCCAGTTCTTCCGCACGTTCCCGCAGCTCGATGGGCTGGCGTTCCCGTATCGCTGGGGCGGCGCGATCGATACGACCTCGCGCTTCACGGTGAGCTTCGGCCAGACGATGGGTGGCCGCGTGACCTACGCCCTCGGCTACACGGGGCTCGGCGTCGGAGCCAGCCGCTGGGCCGGCGGAGTCGTGCGCGACTTCATCCTGCGACCGGACGAGGACCGGCTGCGCCTGCGCATCGTGACGTCGCCGCCGATCCCCTTCCCGCCCGAGCCGCTCCGGTCATTGGCCGTCGACACGGTCCGCGGCGAGCTCGATCGAGCCGATCGCGAGGAGGGTCGGCGCAGCCTCATCCTGCGCTCGCTCGATGCCATCGGGGTTGGCTTCGACTCCTAGCCCCGCGGCGCCGCGCGCATCTGTGAGATGCACTTTCGTCACAGCCGTGCACGATCCGTCGCCCAGATCGACATCGGTGTCAGTCTGGGGGCTCGACCACGCTCATCTGTGCCGGATGTGCATCTGTGGCTTGCGGTCTTCGCGCTCCGGGGCT
>JANOTJ010000012.1:0-3410 GCA_031416295.1 Chloroflexota bacterium | reverse complement strand
GTCCGCTCGACGCCCTTGTGCCAGCGCGCCAGCCCGGCCGCTCGCACATCTTCCGCCATCGATGGCTCCCAGCGACGCGCCGCGCGATCCATGGACCGCAGCTCATCGAGCCCGCTCCAGAACCCGACCGCGAGGCCCGCCACGTAGGCCGCGCCCAGTGCCGAGACCTCGCTCCGTGGCGGCGCCACGACCGGGCGACCGAGGATGTCGGCCTGGAACTGCATCAGCAGCTCGTTATGGATCATCCCGCCATCGACCCGCAATTCCGGCGGCAACGCCGTCCCGAGGTCGGCCGCCATCGCCTCGCCGAGGTCGTAAACCTGGTAGGCCGTGGCCTCCAGGGCGGCTCGGGCGATGTGCCCCTTGGTCGCGAATCGGGTGAGCCCGGCGATCACCCCCCGCGCGTCGGGTCGCCAGTGCGGCGCGAACAGGCCGCTGAAGGCGGGCACGAAGACGACGTCCCCCGAATCCGGCACGGAACGGGCGAGCGCCTCGACCTCGGACGCGTCCGAGATGATGCCGAGGTCGTCGCGCAGCCACTGGATCAGCGATCCGGCGACCGCCACGGATCCTTCCAGAGCGTACGTCGCCGGAACATCCGGGCCACCGAGCCTGGCCGCGACCGTGGTGATCAGCCCGTGACTCGACGCGACCGGCCGCTGCCCGGTGTGCATGAGCATGAACGCGCCGGTCCCGTAGGTGCACTTGACCTGCCCGGCGTCGAAACAGGCCTGCCCGAACAGCGCGGCCTGCTGATCGCCGAGGTCGCCCGCTATGGGGATCCCGGCCATCTCCCCGACGCCCGTGCCATAGACCTCGGATGAGCCCCGGATCGCCGGAAGCATCGATCGCGGGATGCCCAGTTCACCGAGGATGCCCTCGTCCCAGTCGAGCGTCGCGAGGTCCATGAGCATCGTCCGCGAGGCATTCGTGACGTCGGTCACGTGGATGCCGCCATCGACCCCGCCATCGACCCCGCCATCGACGCCGCCGGTCAGGTTCCAGATGAGCCACGTGTCGATCGTCCCGAAGAGCAGCTCGCCTGGGTCCAGCCCTGGAGCGATGTCGTCGAGGCGCTCCAGGATCCAGCGCAGTTTCAGGGCGCTCGAGTAGGTCGAGACCGGCAGCCCGGTCCGTGCCCGAAACCGATCCTGCTCCCCGATCGCGGCCACGGCCTCCGCGGTCCGAGTGTCCTGCCACACGATGGCCGGGTGGATCGGCCGGCCAGTGGTTCGATCCCACACGACGGTCGTCTCGCGCTGATCGCTGATGCCGATGGCCGCGACGGCTCGCCGGTCCGTGCCGGCCGCATCCAACGCGCCACGGAACGTGGTCCTGACCCGGTCCAGGATCTCCAGCGGGTCGTGCTCCACCCAGCCTGGACGTGGCGTGAGCTGGGCGTGCTCGAGCTGGTGGCTGGCCACGACCTGTCCGCCGCGATCGAACAGGATCGTGCGACTCGAAGTCGTTCCTTGATCGATAGCGGCGATGAGGCTCCCCGGCGGCACCGGCACGTGCCGGTTGCCCGTTACGGGGCGCAATCCGGGACGATGCAGCTCGACGTGCGTGCGGCCGCCGCGTCAACGACCGCCCGCGTGTTGGCATTGAACTTCGGCCCGTACATGTTGGACAGTCCGCTGTACCCGTACGAGTTCAGCGACGTCATCGTGCCGGCACCACCTTGGGTGAACCCGGCCAGCCACGGACCCCCCGACGAACCGCCGGTCATGTCGCAGGAGATGCCCCAGGTCGCGTTGCCGTTGAGCGAATCGTTGAACGTCGGCCCGGCGCAGTACGTCAGGTCGTTGCCCTTGTATCGGCCCGCGGCCGGATAGCCGAACGCGTGGACCGACCCACCGGTCGCAATCGCCGGATACGAGACCCCGTACCCGCCTCCGACGGCGGTATCGAGCTGCGTCGACGTCCCCGTCGTGCCGCCGCCCGCGACGATCGCGATCGCAAAGTCGTGCTTGGTCGCCTCGGTATTGAAGCCGCCGGCGTTCGCATAGCCGCTGTGGACGACGAGGCCGACGGCTGTCCAGCAGCCGATCGTCGCATTCGCACAGGTGAAGGTCGGCGACGTATCGAAGGAGGGCACGAAGATCCAGTTGGTGGCAAACGCCGTTGCCACCTCGTCGTACGCGCAGTGGGCGGCAGTCAGGACGAGGGAGTGGGTGCTGCGGGCCGTCGGCTCCTGGATCACCGCCGCGGAACACACGTAGTTGCCGCCACCCATCGTGAACAAGACCTTGCCCGTGCGCTGGACGACCGGGCCGCCACCCGTCCACGACGCACCCGTCACCGTGCCGCCGCCTGGGCGGGGCGGCTTGGCCCTGGGCACGAACCCTCCGCCAGCAGTGCGCACGAAGTCGCGCGGCTGGGCGGTCGCGATCCGCTCCGCCGTCCAGTAGGCCATCACCCGGTCGTGTTCGGCCCGTTCGGCCCGCTCGGCGCGTTCCGCGCGTTCTGCGCCTGCGCGTTCGGCGCGTTCGGCGCGTGCGTCCTGGCCGCCGGCCGGTCCGCGCGCGGCGACGGGTCCGACGACCATCGAGGCGAGGATCAGACTCAGGACTGTCGCCGCCGTGATGGCGGTCGTGGCGCGTCGACGCATGTTCGTTCCCTCCCTGTCGGTCCCCCGATTGGTGGCCCGGTCGGTGGCCCGTAGCGTAGTCCCGCCTGAGCCCGCGTGAACATCGAATCGCGCGGCCC
The DNA here is from genome assembly GCA_031416295.1 of Chloroflexota bacterium. Taxonomy (GTDB): domain Bacteria; phylum Chloroflexota; class Limnocylindria; order Limnocylindrales; family CSP1-4; genus SPCO01. The sequence continues at coordinate 701 of JANOTJ010000012.1, read as the reverse complement.
TTTCCTGGGTACTGGTGCGTGCCAGCACCTCGTTCCTTTGCCGGGGCGGGATGCCGTCCACCGCGAGGGCCCGGGCCCATCGAGTCCGCCAGATGACGCCAGCCAGCATCACTAGGCGCGCTATGAGCCCTTCGGGCGTCCTCGCAGCGACCGCTCCTGGGCGTGATCGTGCGTGAGCGTGCGTGAGCGTGCCGTCGTTCCGGGTGCGCGCGGGCTTCAGGAGCGCGGGCAGCCCGCCGAACGTTCTGGGGGACGACATCTGGCGGACTCGATGGGCGCGGGCCCTCGCGGTGGACGGCATCCCGACCCGGCATCCCGCCCCGGCAACCCGCCCCGGCGGCTGTCCGCTGGGAACCGCCACGCTCGCGCACACCACCGTCGTTGATCCGTCCGTCTGGGCGTTCCCGGGATACTTCCAGCGGAAGGGCCTCGTCGGCACCGTGGCTGAGGCTTGCCCGTACTACGCTGACCCATACCGGGTCGCCCAAAACCTGTATCCATCGCCGGGGCCGAGCTTGACCCCAGGACGCCACGGCCCACCCCTTCACGCCAAGAGGTGGTGGTGGAGATGGGGGAGAGTCGAACTCCCCGTCCAAGACCCTTCGTCGGAGACCACTACGAGCGTGTCCGATGGTTTGTCGTCGACCGCCCGGACGGGCATCGGCACTCTGCCGGGTGGTCCAGTCACGTGTCCCTAGATC
>JANOTJ010000011.1:0-5747 GCA_031416295.1 Chloroflexota bacterium | reverse complement strand
GACGATGTGTCGCCGACCGGCCCCGATTCGGTGGTCATGGTCGTCCACGAGCCGGTCGGCGTCGTCGGCGCGGTCATCCCCTGGAACTACCCGGCGCTGATGGCGGCCTGGAAGCTCGGGCCGGCCCTCGCGACCGGGAACTCGGTGGTCATGAAGCCCGCGCGCTACACCTCGCTCAGCCTGCTGCGGATCGCCGAACTGGCCACCGAGGCAGGCCTGCCGCCGGGCGTGCTCAACGTCGTGACCGGCGGCGGTGACAGTGTCGGTGGGGCGATCGGCCGGCACATGGACATCGACGCCGTAGCCTTCACGGGCTCGACCGAGGTCGGGCGGACGTTCCTCGAATATTCAGCCCGGTCCAATCTCAAGCGCGTGATGCTCGAACTCGGCGGCAAGAGTCCGCAGGTCGTGATGCGCGACGTCAGCGACATCGAGAACCTCGTGACCAACGCGGCCAACGCGATCTTCTGGAACATGGGCGAGAACTGCTCGGCAGGCTCGCGTCTCATCGTCCATCGCGATCGCAAGGCCGAGGTCCTCGACGCCCTCGTCGCGGCCGTCGAGCGCGACTGGATCGTCGGTGATCCGCTGGACGCGACGACCCGCATCGGGCCGCTCATCTCGCAGGGCCACATGGACCGGGTCCTGGAATACGTGGGCATCGGTCGAGCGGAAGGCGCGCGCGTCGTGACCGGCGGCGATCGCGTCCGGGAGTCCTCGGGAGGCTGGTTCGTGCCGCCCACGATCTTCGACGGCGTGACCAACGATCTGCGCATCGCCCAGGAGGAGATCTTCGGACCGGTCCTGTCGGTCATCGAGTTCGAGACGGAGGCAGAGGCGGTGGCCATCGCCAACGACACGCCCTACGGCCTGGCCGCGTCCCTGTACACCGACGACCTCAACGTCGCCCATCGCGTGGCCCGCCAGTTGAAGGCCGGAACGATCGGCATCAACTGCTACTCGGAGGGCGACCTGACGACGCCGTTCGGGGGCTTCAAGCAGTCCGGCTTCGGCGGCCACGACAAGTCGCTCCGGGCCCACGAGCAGTACCAGGAGACCAAGACGATCTGGATCGCGATCCGACCCGCGGGGGACGCATGATCGCGCGACGCATCGCCCTCCTCAAGCGCTGGCTGTGGCCGCTGCGCCCGATCCTCCATCCGGTCTGGCGCCTCGTCCAGCCCCTGTTCGGCAGGAACGCCGCGGTCCGGGCGGCCTCCTCGACGCCGCCAGCCACCCTTCCGGTGAAGCACGTGCCGGGGAAGATCCGGCCCCTCACCAAGCGGGAGTTCACGTTCATCGAGGCGAACGACTCGTACTACCGCGGGCGTTGGAACTACCTGTCCGTGGCGGCCGCCCAGGCGACCGAGCTCATCGAGCGGCACGACCTGCACACGGCGCTGGAACTCGGTCCGTGGGCGCGGCCGCTCATCGTCGGGGCGGACGCGATGGACCGCATCGAGCGTCCTGACCTGCAGAAGGAGGGCATGCTCCTAGTGCACGATGCGACCATCGCGCCCTGGCCGGTCCAGGACAAGGCGTACGACCTGTTCGTCGGCCTGCAGGTCTTCGAGCACCTCAAGGGCAAGCAGACGATCGCGTTCGCCGAGGTCCGGCGTGTCGCCCGTCACGCGATCATCTCGCTCCCGATCGACTGGGTCCTGGAAGACACCAGGAACAGCCACCACGGGCTGACCGAGGAGCGCGCCCGCTCGTGGTTCCTGCCGGTGGAGCCGACGCGTGTCGTGCTCGGCAACTCCGGGCCAAAGAAGCGCCTGATCTTCGTCTTCGAGGATCTGCCGGGCTGATCGGACCTACCTCGCGAGACGTGCTGTCAGGCGAGGATGCGCAGGACCCGTGCCGGCTTGGACGGCACATCCTCCAGATCGACGAGCGTCGGGACCACGTACCGGGCGACCGTCTCGAGGCCGTCCGTCGGCAGGTGCGCCCGACCAAGGTCGCCGGTCAGCACGGTCGCGCCGCGCGTCGCGAGATCGCGCAGCCACGGTCCAAGGTGCGCGGCGAGCTCCGCCTCGTACCACACGTCGCCGGCCAGGATCACGTCCCAGCCGTGGTCCGTGCCGACCGGATCGGCCAGCCACGGCGCGAGCGCCACGCCGTTCGCCTCGGCGTTCAGCCGGCAGGCTTCGATGGCGTATAGCTCGATGTCCACGGCCGTCACCTCCGCGGCACCGGCGAGGGCCGCGGCGATGGCCACGATCCCGCCACCGGCCCCGACATCCAGGACTCGCCGCCCGACGACGAGCGACGGGGTGTCCAGCACGTAGCGGGCGAGCGCCTGACCGCCCGCCCACGGCCACGCCCAGAACGGCGGCGGGACCGGGTTGCGTTCGTCGGCAAGGGCCGCCGCCTCCCAGAGCAGCATCGATTCGCCGCCCATCCAGAGCCGGATCTCGGGCACGAAGGGCGCGGGAGCGAGGGCCGTGTGCGTCTCGATGAAGGTGCGTCGCGCTTCGGGGGTCACGACCGAAGTCTGCACGATCGTGGACTGATCGATGGCTATCGGCGGCGGTTACGTCTGCGATACGAACGAAACGATTCCAGTGGCGCATGTCGTACCACCGCGATCGCCCCGTGTAGTCAAATTCGAGGCGTGCGAGCGTGGCCGATCCATCGGGGGAGTCGAGCCTCACATCGTTGCCGTCGTCACTAGGTCATGTCCATGTCACACGCGATCGGCGCGTCGTTCATCGCCCCAGCGATCGAGGACTGGGCCGTGTCCGTCAGTGATCCGGAGCTGATGGCAGCGACGAGCTCGGGCATGCTCGAAGCCTTCGAGATCCTGTATGACCGCCATCGCGTCGCCTCGTACTCGCTGGCGTACCGGATCACGAACGATGCCGACCTCGCCCAGGACGTGGTCCAGGAAACCTTCCTCGGAGCGTGGCGCAACGCGGACCGCTACGTCGAGGGCCGAGGGTCGGTGAGGACATGGCTGCTGGCCATCGTCCGTCACCGGGCCATCGATCTCATCCGGCGCCGGCGCGGCACCGCCCGACTTCCCGAGGGCGATGCCATGCCCCCGCTGCAGCTGCAGCAACCCGACGTGTGGCCCGAGATCGCGGCCAACCTGGACGCCCAGGCCGTGCGTCTCGCCCTCGACTCCCTCTCGCATGTCCAGCGCCAAGCGATCGAACTCGCCTATTTCGGCGGCTTGACCCAACGTGAGATCGCCGAGCGCACCGCCACTCCGCTCGGTACCGTGAAGAGTCGGATCCGCGAGGGCCTCATGGTCCTCCGGCACGCAATGGAGGTAGTGACCTACCATCCGAACGGTGCCGAGCACCATGGTGAGCGATAGCCGTCTGACAGGACAGCTGGTCCCCTCGAGCATGGCCGTCGCGAGTACGCGCACGGCCGCTGGACGCGCTACGATCGCGGCCGCTGCAACGGGCGGGCCACGGCGACAGCACGTTCCGACTGACCCGTCCGGACGGCTCGAGTTTCGACATCGATTACCACACCGTCGTCTACGTCAGCGCTGAGGACCTGCTGTTTTACGAAGTAGATCGGCCTAAGCGTTGTGGCATGAGCGTGGATTGCCGAGCGTAGGCTGCTCAGTTAGCAGGTCTTCGTTTCGTCCCTGCTGAGCCTGCCCTCCGAGGACTCGCGCGATGGTCGTCGCCATCGTACCCCAGGCGTTCACATGCGCCCCGGACCTTGGCAGACCAGCCCACCTCGTCTGGGTTGAACGCCTACAGAGTCCCAAGTCCCGACCACGCTTTCGATCTGAATTCAAGCGCTGTAGAGTGCCCGACATGACAAGGGTCGAGGGAGAACGTGTAGTGATTGACCGCCCAGTCGAGGAGGTCTGGAGGTTCATGATCGATATTGCGAACATGCCACGGTGGGAGGACAGCCGGGCACATTGGAGACAGACTTCCGAAGGGCCGATCGACTCGGGTTCGACCTTTCAGAGCTCAATCCGATTCCGCCGCTGGGAATGACCCCGCGGTCGTAGCCTTCGGTACGCAGCTCGGGACCGGCCTCCTCGGTCATCAATGCGCGTCCATTCATGGATACTAACCGTCGCCTGCAGTGCCGTCGTCGGGAATCCCGGCCACCGGGGGACGCCCGTCGAGCGGGGCTCGCAGAGCGATCCTGGGTCCCAGGCCGACGCCGTCGATGCCCGTCAGGCAGGGGAGTATGGTATCGGGCGTGGCGTCGAACCCTGGTCTCGGATCGCCTCCCGGCGCCGTGCCGTTGCTCGGCCATTTCCCGGCCTACGCCCGCGATCCGCTCGGATTCGTGACCCGCGTCTCGGCCGAGTTTGGCGGGGTCGTGCCATTCCGCCTCGGGCCCTTCCCGGCTCTCCTGCTGACCGATCCCGAGCCGATCGACGAGGTCCTCGTCGCGAGGAGCCGCGACTTCCGGAAGTCCCGGGCTGCCGGCCGGATCGGGGTCGTCGTGGGCAACGGGCTCCTCCTTAGCGAGGGGGAGACGTGGCGAGACCATCGCCGCCTCGTGCAGCCAGCCTTCCACCACGACCGCCTCGCCGCCTGGGGCGAGACGATGGTCCGCGAGGCGGAGGCCTTCATGTCCGGGTGGCACGACGGCGAGGTTAGGGACATCCATAGCGATATGGCCGCCCTCACGCTGTCCATCGTCGCTCGCACGCTCCTCGACAGTCACCTGGAGGAGCGCGACATCGAGGCGGTCCGGCGATCGGCCACGATCCTGACCGACCATTTCGACTCGCGCTTCAACAGCCTGGCTTTCTTCATTCCGGACTGGCTGCCCACCCCGGGCAACGTCCGGATGCGTCTCGCCGTGCGCCGCCTTGACCGCATCGTGTACCGGCTGATTGCCATCCGGCGCGCCACCGACAGCCGTGGCGGTGATGCGATCTCGATGCTGCTCGAGGCGAGCGCAGCCGAGGCCACGCCGCTGACCGATCGCGAACTGCGCGACGAAGTCATGACGCTGTTCATGGCCGGCCACGAAACGACTGCGGTTGCGCTCGCCTGGTCCCTCTATCTGTTGGGCGAGAGCACGGAAGCAGCTACGGCGCTTCAGACCGAACTCGCCGACGTGCTCGGCGACCGCGTACCGACCGTGGCCGATCTACCCCGGCTGCGCTACACGGAGGCGGTCGTTTTCGAGGCCCTACGGCTCTACCCGCCGGCGTATGTGCTCAGTCGTGAGGCGATCAAGCCGACGATCGTCGGCGGTCGGGCGCTGCCCAAAAGAGGAATCGCCTTCATCAGCGTCTGGGCGACTCACCGCCGCGCTGACCTCTTCGAGGCCCCGTCGATGTTCCGGCCGGAGCGCTGGCTCGACGGGCTGGCCCGGCGCCTCCCGCGCGGCGCCTACCTGCCGTTCGCCGAAGGGCCGCGAAAGTGCATCGGCGCATCCTTCGCCATGCAGGAGGCCGTTCTCGTCCTTGCCACAATCGCGCGGCGCTTCAGTCTCAAACCGGTCGCGGTCCAGGAAATCCGGCCCCGTCCCGCCGTCACCCTGAGGCCCGCGGAGCCGATCAGGCTGGCGGTTCAAGCGCGAGCCGTGCACACGGAGGTCGCAGGGGCCTGAGCCGGGGTCTGTGGCCACGACCCTGTGAGGGACGGCGTGTGTGGCGTAACCGAAAATTCGCTCAGTTAGCAGGTCTTCAGCGTTGTGGCAGACCGCCGACGCGAGATTCGCAGCCTGAGCCGGCGATTCTAGACGGGAAAGAGAGCTGGAGCCGACACTCAGATTCGAACTGAGGACCTGCTGTTTACGAAACAGCT
>JANOTJ010000010.1:0-7479 GCA_031416295.1 Chloroflexota bacterium | reverse complement strand
ATTGGGCCCGTGACCCGAATGCCGGCGAGTCGTCGGCGGACCTTGCCTGGGGCGCCGCTGACAGTCGCGTCACCATACGCCGCGTGTCGCCGCTCCCCGGCGAGCAGCTCGAATGCACGGCCGACGCTCTCAACTGGTAGGTCCGGTGGCGCTGCTCGCCCTGGCGCTAGGCGTCGCCATCTTGCCCGGCGCATCCTGATCGGGTCGCTCACGCTCGTCGTCATGGCAAACTCCGCGTGTGGAGGGGGCGCGCCGTCACCAAGCGAGCCGACGGTAACCGCCTCAGGCGCACATCCTGCGAGTCCAGCGACCTCACCGTCGCTCGGAACGTCGGTTGCCTCGACCATAGGCGCCGTGTTCCAGGCCCGGGATCCTCGCCGACACGTCGTGGATCGGATCCATCCTCATGCCCAGGCGGGGGGCCTCGTGCGGGACCGCAAGTGTCGTGTAGAAGCCCACGCCCGTGAACTCACGATCAACGACCCAGGTCGCCGCGAGCTGGGCGCGCAGGATCTCGAACGTTGGGCCCTCGCGATCCAGCAGTCTCTCGAGGACCTGCTCGAGTGGCAGGAGCTCCATCGAACCCGGTCCTCCTCATGGGCATGCCCGGCATGGCTCGGGGCTACAGCCAGCCGCGGCGCCGGAAGAGGACCACGAGTCCGAGCAGGAGGCCGGCCATCAGGGCCAGGATCAGGTAGAAGGTGATCGCCTGGCCCTCCCCCGGGAAGGTCACGTTCATCCCGAAGATGCTCGCGATCAGGGTCAGCGGCAGGAGCAGGACACTGGCCGCAGTCAGGACCCGGAACGAGTCGTTCAGGCGGTGCGAAAGCACGCTCTCGTTCGTGGATTCGAGGCCCTCGATGACCTCCTTGTAGTTCTCCAGGGTGTCCCAGATCCGCTCGGCGGCGTCGGAGATGTCGTCGAAGTAGATCTCCAGCTCTTCCTGGAGGTAGCGCTGCTTGGTCCGCTCGAGGTCGCGCAGCACCGCGCGTTGCGGACGCGCGATCTTGCGGAAGTTGATGATCTCCTGCTTGGCCTCCGACAGGTCGCGGACGATCTCCGAGGACCGTCCCTCAAAGATGTCGTCCTCTAGGCGCTCGAGCTTGAGGCCCATCTTGCGGAGCATCGGGAACGACGCGTCCACGCCGGTGTCCACGATCTTGTAGAGCAGGTACCCGGGTCCCTTGCTGAAGACGTCCTCGCGCAGTTCCTGGCGCTCGCGATAGCGCTCGAACATGGCGGCCAGGGGAGCAAGCGGGATGTTGGGCAGGGTGATGAGATAGTCGGGACCCATGAACAGGTCGAGCTCGGCGGTCAGGATCCGCCCGGAATCCTTGTCGAACATCGGGAAGTGCAGGACGATGAAGACGTAGTCATCGTACTGGTCGAGCTTGGGTCGCTGGTTGCGCGAGTAGACGTCCTCGTAGTCGAGCGCGTGGAAGTCGAAGTGCTCTTCCAGCCACTCGCGGTCGGCCGTCCGGGGCGACTCGATATGGATCCAGCGCAGGCCCGAGGCCTCGACGACATCCGGATCGGCCGCGACATCGGGCAGCACCGGATCCGCCGACCCGAGGGGCGGGCGTTTACGAGCGCGCGGCAGCTGGCGCGGGAGCGCGATGTTCGGCACGGCGTGATGGTACGGCACGCGCAACGTGGCCCGTCCCGGGCGACGGTGTCGTACAGTCCGGCAGCCGATGACAGACCTGCTGCTCGACCGATCTGCCTCGCCCCCGACGGGGTCCGTGGGCGCGCGTGCCTGGCGAAACCGCCACGAACTCGTCGGCCTTGCCCTGGTCGCGACCATCTATGTTGCGATCGTCGCCTTTTCGTCGCCGTGGGGTCGGCTGTGGGGAACCGGTCAGGACGCCTACTGCTATTGGTTCCCGACCCTCGCCGATCCCTATGCCCGGTCCGACTGGACGGATCCGATCGCCTATGTCTACTCGCCGGCCTTCCTGCAGCTGCTGACCCCGATCCGCGCCCTGCCGTGGCAGCTCTACATGGCGGTCTGGACCCTGATCCAACTGGGTGCCGTGTTCGTTTTGACCGGTCGTCGCTGGTTCGCACTTGGCGTCGTGCTCGGGATCATGGAGATCGCCGGGGGGAACATCCACATCGTGCTGGCCGCGGCGATGGTTCTCGGCTTCCGCTGGTCGTGGACCTGGTCGCTCGTGCTGTTGACCAAGATCACGCCCGGGATCGGGCTGCTGTGGTTCGTGGTCCGCCGAGAGTGGCGACAGTTGTTCATCGCCCTGGGCGCGACGGCCCTGATCGTGGCGGTGTCCTTCGCGCTCATGCCCGATGCGTGGTTCCGCTGGAGCGAGGTGTTGCGCAACGTGGCCGGACGAGACGGGACATGGGCTGCGGTGCCGATCCCGTTCCTTGTGCGTGTGCCGTTTGCGGTGGCCCTGGTGGTCTGGGGCGCGCGGACCGATCGCCGCTGGACGGTGCCGGTGGCCGGGATGCTGGCCCTGCCCGCCCTGTGGTATGGCGGCTTCGCGATGCTGCTGGCGGTCATCGCGCTGCGGCGGACGACCGGGCCGGCGACCCATTCGCCCGAACATCGCTGAGCGGGTCCACTGGCCGACGTGGTTGGCCGGTCACCCGCTGGGCGGGTCGGGTGCGCTGGGGCGGGCGGGCGCCGTAGCCGCCGCGCCGCGCGGTGGCTGGCTTGCCCGGGAGGGTGCGGCCTAGCGATCCCCGGTCGGGACCTCCAGCCAGCCCTCGCGCAGGGCGCGCGTCGCGAGCTCGGTCCGTGAGGCGATCGCGAAGCGCTCGAAGATCCGGGCGAGATGGGTCTCCACGGTCCTGGCTCCGATGCCCAGCGCTGCGCCGATCTCGTCGTTGCTGCGTCCGTCGACGACGAGCTGGACGACATCCCGCTCGCGCTCGGTGAGATGGATCCGGTCGCTCGAAGAGGGCCGGACCGCGAACGCCATCCCACCTCCGGCCACCCGACGGATCGCCTCGAGCAACTCGGGCAGTGGCGCGGTCTTGACCACGAACCCGGCGGCCCCCAGGCGCAGCGCGGCCTCCGCGTACTGGGGGTAGTCGAACGCGGTCAGGACGATCACCGCGGGCAGGTCGGCGGCACCGGTCAGAGCTGCGAGGCCGCTGCCGGTCCCGAGCCGGATGTCCAGCAGCAGGACGTCCACGGCAGCCCGCGAGGTCAGCCCCGCGCTCCGCGCCGCCTCCAGGGAGCCAGCGACACCCACGACTTCGAGGTCGGTCGTTGCGCGCAGCACGGCGGCCGTGCCCTCGCCGACGACCGGGTGGTCGTCGATGATCGCGACCCGGATCAGCGGGCTCGCCAATCGAGCTTGACGTGGGTACCGCCGCCGGGCCAGCGCCGGACGTCGAGGATGCCCCCGATCGCCTCGGCGCGCTGCTGCATGTTGAGCAGGCCGAAGTGGCCGCCGTGATCCGCAGTCTCGCCCGCGCCGGGCTCGATGCCGGGGCCCGCATCATCGATGGTCAGGGACGCGCCGCCTGGCGTCGAGCTGTAGCGGACGAGGATCGGCGGCCGACCGTGCTTGACGGCATTGGACAGGGCCTCCTGGGCAACCCTGAAGAAGGCCAGTTCCACCTCGGCCGGCGGCCTCGAGCCGTCGGACCGCTCCAGCCGGACCTCACCGCCGGCGAGGCGCTCGATGCGCAGGACCAGCCAATCGAGGGCCGGGCCGACGCCCAGGTCGTCCAGGATCGGCAGGCGCAGGTCACCGCAGATCGCGCGCAGTCGATCGGAGACCGTCCGGGCGATCTCGGCGCCCTCGGTGTCGCCGGCCGCATCCAGGCGATGGACGAGGAGGGTCAGTTCCTGGAGCGCGTCGTCGTGGATGTCGGCCGCGACGCGCGCCCGTTCCGCCTCCGTGGCGGCGACGACGAGGTCGCGCTGGAGGGCCGCCCGCGACGCCAGCCTGGCCAGCGGCCGGATCGTGAATCGCCCGGCCGCAAGGATCAGCCCGAACCAGAACAGGAGGGGCAGGATCCCGCTCGCGCCACCGGCGAGGAGCGCGACCCCGGGCGTGGCGCCTATCACCGCGTACTCGGTGGATTCGAGCAGTCGCCCGCTCGCGGCCGGCATGCCCGGGCCGGCGCTCCGGCGCATCGGTCCCGCCGCGCCGAGCCCTGGGAGCAGCGGGATGGCGGCGATGAGCGCCCACGTGGCCAGGCCCTCGCCGGACCACGGCTGGCTCCCGGCCGCGACAAGGCCGATGGCGATCGCGGCAACGGTGCACGCGCTGACCGCGAGGCCGGCGAAGCGCCGGTCATCCTCGTCCTCGATGCGGGTCATGAGCGCGATCGCCAGGGGCACCATCGCCAGCGCGATGAGGGCGGAACCCATCGCCAGGAGCAGCGTGACCCAGCTTGCCGCCAGGGGCGCGACCAGGAACGGCACGGCGGTTGCGACGGCGAGGGTCGTCCCGAGGGGACGGACGGTGGCACCGGCCCGGCCGCTGGCCAGCCACCAGCCGATGAGGATCAGGAGCATGACCCCGACCACGTAGCTGGGCAGGGTCGTCCGGATCCCATCAATCCCATCGTCGTAGAGCTGGACGGATGGTTGCTCGTCAGGCGAGGCCTGCTCGAGGTATACGGGCTCGATCGCCATGAGGTTGGTGGGGCTCCGCGCCAGGAGGCCGGCGAGGGCCACCGGGTCGATGTCCACGACCGTTGGTACTGCGGGGTCGACCCCGATCGGGTCCTTTTGTTGCGGGTACTCGCCGGTGGCTGGATCGAGCGTCGGTTCGATCGCTGAATAGACGTACTGCGGGAGCCGCACGAGCGTCACGCCCTGGAGTTCCGTGACGATCATGCCCGGACGCAACCCGTATCGCGCGGCCGGGTTGCGCGGGTGGACCTCGCTGACCACGACGTAGTCACCGCTCGTCGCCAACCGGATGCCGCTGTCGATCCGACCGAGGGAGATCGTCGCGAGACCGATCACGAGCGCGACCACCGCGATGACTGCGGCCAGGCGATCGATGGTGCGTTGGTCCATGCGGCCAACCGTAGCAGAGGCAGGGCACCGTTCGGCTCAGGGGAATCCCGGAACGATGGCCCGGAAGTCCATCCCTGCCGGCACGCGACATGATTGCGCGATACTCCCCCTGGACACGGTCCCGACAGCGGGCCGCAGCGGAGGACGCATGGCCATCCTTGAGGCCCTCGACATGGGTAAGCGCTACGGCCGCGGGCTGCGCGGCGGGCGCTGGGCGATCCGCCACGTGGACCTCGCGGTCCCTGATGGCAGCATCACCGCCCTGGTCGGTCCCAACGGAGCCGGCAAGTCCACGCTGCTCAAGGCCTGGGTCGGCTTCGAGCGCGCCACCGAGGGTCGCGTCACGGTCGCCGGCATCGACCCGGCGCGCGAGCGCGGTCGAGCGATCCGCCAGCTCGGGTACGTGCCGCAGTCGCCGTCGCTGTACGGCGACCTGACCGTCGCCGAGCATCTGACCCTGGCCGCCACGATGCGGACCGGCTTCGATATCGAGCTCGCCCGCCGACGCCTCGACGACCTCGGCATCCCGTCCACTTCCCGCGCCGACACGCTGTCTGGGGGACAGCAGGCGCAGGTCGGACTGGCGCTCGCGTTGGGGACGCGGGCGCCGGTCCTCCTCCTTGATGAACCGCTGGCGAGCCTGGACCCCCTGGCGCGGCGTGAGTTCCTGGGCGTGCTCGTCGCTGCCGCGCGGGCCAACGGCACGACCGTCCTCCTCTCATCGCACGTGATCACCGATATCGAGCAGGCCTGCGATCACCTGCTCGTCCTCGGCGGCGGACGGACGCTGCTCGATCTGACCATCACGGAAGCGATCGCCGGCCATCGGGTCCTCGATGCGGACAGCCCCGTCCTGGGTCAGGCTGCGACCGTCGTCGGGCGCTTCCCGGGCCCGGCGGGTGAGCGGCTGATGCTCGTCGCGGGTGACCCGACGGCCGGACGAGCGGCCACGCTGGAGGAGGTGGTCCTGGGCCACCTCGCCGCGGCCCGAGGGCCCCGGGCGCCGGCGTCCGCGGCGTCGGCGGCGTCCGCCGACGAGTTGGCGGCATGACGACGGCGCATGGCGCGGTTCGCCGCGTGACGGCCAGGGGCATCCTCGTGTCCCTCCGGCTCGCCCGGTTCGAACTCCTGTTCGTGGGTGCGGTCCTGCTGGCTGGTGCCCTGGCGGCGGTGCTCGCCGCGGGCTACATCGAGAGCCTCGCGCCGCCCCTCGTGTGCTTCGAGCCGTACGACACCCAGCCGTTAGCCGGCTGTGAGGCGGCCGGGCAAGCCTACTACGAGGCCGGCCGCTTTGCCTCACCGCTGACGCTCCTGCTCGTCGGCGGTTCCCTGGTCGCTGGCGGACTCATCGGGGTCACGATCGTCGCCCGCGAGATCGAACGCGGGACGGCACGGCTCGCCTGGTCCCTGTCGCCATCGCGGGTGCGCTGGTATCTCAGCCGACTGCTGCCCATCCTCGGGCTGTTCGCCGCCATCACCTTCGTGGCCGGCTTCGGCGCCGACCGGCTGAGCGCCGCATCGCTTCCCGGTATCGACATGTCCAACGCGTTCGACGCCTTCGGGATGCGCGGCGTGCTCGTCGCGGCGCGGGCGGTCTTCGTCCTGTCCATCGCGGTCGCCATCGGGTCGCTGATGGGCCGGGTCCTGCCGGCCATCCTGGTCACGACGGTGATCGCGACCTTCGGGCTGTCCGGTGGCACGGGCATCCACCAGCGCATCCTCCAGGGCGAGGCCGTCGCCCTCGAGGGATTCAACTACAACAGCGGTGACCTGTACACGGACCAGCGCTTCCGCCTGCCCGACGGGAGCCTCGTCGACTATGAGTACTTCGAAGATGGGAATCCGTACGACGAGACTGGCTTCTCCATCTTTCCGGAGGTGACCATGGGTGTGCCCGGCGAGCGCTATCGCGAGGTGGAACTCCGGGAGATGGGCGCCCTCGCCGGGGCCTCGCTGGGGTTCCTCCTCCTCGGCCTCGTCGTCACGAACCGGCGCCGCCCGGAGTGATCGGCGCGGCGCTCGAGGGCGGTCGGCGGAGCGCGATGGCCGCAGCACCCGCCAGGAAGACCGCGCCGCCCAGGATGAACGGGCCCGAGATGCCCGCCGCGGCGGCCACCCCGGCTCCCAGCGTCGGACCGATGATGCCCGCCGAGTAGAGCGGCAGGTACACGAGGTTGAGCGTCGTCGATCGTCGTTCGGGTGGCACCTCGGTGGCGAGCAGGGCGAAGATCATGGCGCTGACGATCGCCGTGGAGGCGCCGAGCGCGACGGCGATGAGCGCGAGCGTGCCGACGCCGGACGCCAGCGGCATCGACAGGAGTGCCAGCCCGCCCGCGGCCAGCGCGACCACGAGCACGGTCCGAAAGCCGATCCGATCCCCGATCACGCCGCCGAGCGGCGAGATCAAGCCGCCCACCAGCGCCGCGGTCCCGGCGACCAGAGCGATCGCCGACACGAGGCCCGGGCCGGTGCCCGCC
>JANOTJ010000009.1:0-14511 GCA_031416295.1 Chloroflexota bacterium | reverse complement strand
CGCCGGGTCCAAGCGGCGAGGATTTCGTCGGGCTCGAGGATGATGTCGAAGGCGCTCGCGGCGCGCGCGTCCACGCCGGAGCGCGTTACGCCCACCGTCTTCGTCGCCGAACCCACGCCCGGGATCGACGCGCCCTTCTGGGTGAGCGCATTGAGGTCGGTGAAGCCGAGCGGTCTGTTCTCCCGCCACTTGATCGACCCGACGACCCGACAGGCAGCCGAATTCGGTGCCGGTGAGGCGCTTCAAACGCATTGCGAAGCCCGGTCGAGCTACTTGATCGCGAGCGGGTTGACCGGCGAGCCGACCGCATGGGTGAATTCGATCGGGGGCCCGGCGAACAGGAACTCGTAGACGCCGTCGGCGGCGCAGTCGGCCGCGAGCTCCTCCAGGTCGAACACCTCGCCGAGCATCATGCCCATGTCCCGGATGAGGACCAGGTGGAGCGGGTACATCTCGCCCTCGCTCTCGGCGGGCATGGCCTCGATCCCGTAGTTGTCGGCGCACACGGCCGCGACGTCGCGGGTCCGCAGCCAGTCACAGCAGGCCATCCCCAGGCCGGGCTCACCGGCAATCCAGCCCAGCCGGTCCCGGTCGCTCAGGAACTTGCGCCACCAGCCGGTCCGGAGCAGCACGATGTCCCCGGCGCGGACCTCCACGCCCTGGGCGGCACAGGCCGCGTCGAGGTCCGCGGGCGAGATGACCTCGCCCGGCTGAAGCCAATCGACCCCCTTGAGGCGGGCGATGTCGAGGAGGACGCCGCGGCCCGCGATCCCGTTCTTGGCCGCCTTGTCGATCCCGTCACGGGCCGCGCCGTGGGCACTGATCGTGTCTGCGGGAAAGCCGTTGTAGAGGTGATCGTCGTAGTAGACATGGGCGAGCGCATCCCAATGGGTCGCGGCTTGGAGGGGCATGAAGACCCAGTCGTCGGTGAAGCGGAACGAGCCCATGCCCATGTCGCTGCCGGTCTCCGACATCAGCCGGACCGGGTTGTTGCGGAACGTGCCTGGCTGGGGCCCGTTGGAATCGAACGGGATGCCAAGCGAGATGATCTTGCCCTGGCGGACAAGACCGCCGGCCGCGACGATCCGCTCGGGCGTGATCAGATTGAGCGCACCGCGCTCATCGTCGGGACCCCAGCGACCCCAGTTGCTCAGGCGCCGGCCGACCGAGCGGAAGTCCTCCATCGCGCAATCCTCCGCGTTCAGCGCACGCTGTCGTCGAGTGGCCAGCCAAGCTTCGCGTAGATCCGGCGTCGCCCGACCTTGTCGTTGTCGAGCTCCTGACGGGCGTACTTGGCCACGACCAGGGCGTGCTCGGCCGGCACGGCGATGACGCCGTCACCGTCGGCGACCACGATGTCGCCCGGGCGGATGAGGACGCCGCCGATGTTCACCGGTACCTGGGTGGTGTCGTACTCCGCCCGGCCCTGGACCATCTTCTGGGCAGGGTAGGCGCAGAAGATCGGGAACTGCTGCATGGTGCACTCGTCGCGGTCGCGGACGCCACCGCTGGTCACCACCCCGGTGGCCCCGGCCGCGAACCACTCGAGCGAGTTGTTCGAACCGATCTCGCCCACGTCGAGGCCGGCCGACTCGACGACCACGATCTCACCGGGCCGCAGATCGCCCACGAGGGGGATCTTGTAGAGCTCGCCGTACCAGAAGTCGTAGGCCCAGCGGGTGTACTCCTCGGGGGCGAGCGCCGGCACCTGCTTCTCGGACGGCTTGAGTCGGATCGTCCGTGCGATGCCGGTCGCCTTCGCACCCGGGAACAGGGGGCCGATCTCCGGGGACACGGTGCCCTTGGAGGGCAGACCGGCCCAGTCCATCCCGTCGCGGACGTCGGCCACGCGCAATCCCTCGAACAGGGCCAACAACTCAGCAGGCTGCATCAGTTCCTCCTTATGGCGGTGGTGGTCGCCGCGCGTCGTGGTTTGCTCAACCGCGGAAATAGGCGACCTTGAGACGGGTGAAGAACTCCTGGGCGGAATGACCGATCGAGTAGGGGCCCAGCCCGCTGTCCTTCATCCCGCCGAACGGGACGTGGGGCTGGCTGGCATTGCCGTGGTTGACGTGGACCATGCCTGTCGAGGCGCCCCGGACGAACTCCAGCGCCACGCCGATATCGCGTGCGAAGACGGCCGACGCGAGACCGTAGTCGCAGTCGTTGGTGACCGCGATCGCCTCCGACACGCCGCGGACCCGGATCACCGACAGGACCGGACCGAAGACCTCCTCGCGAGCGATGCGCATCGATGGCACCACGCTTGCCAGGATGGCCGGCGCGATGTAGTTCCCCTCGGGAGCGTCAGTCCGCTGCGTGGCCAGGGTGGCGCCCTCGCCCAGGCCGACCGCGAGGTAGTCCGCTACGCGGCGCTTGTGCGCCGCCGAGACCAGCGGGCCAATCTTGACGCCGGGAGCGGTTCCCGGCCCGATGGTCAGCTGGTCGAAGGCCATGGCCAGCCGCTCTGTCAACTCGTCGGCGACCGGCTCGTCGGCGAGGACCCGGCTGATCGCGGTGCAGCGCTGGCCGGAGCACTGGGTGGCCGCGGACACGATCTCGAGAACGGCCCGATCGAGGTCCGCCGACGCGTCGACGTAGACAGCGTTCTTGCCGCCGAGCTCAAGCTGGACCGGGACCAGGTTCCGGCCGGCGATCTCCGCGATCGAGCGCCCGGCCGAGGTCGACCCGGTGAACGAGATGGCCTTGACCAGGGGGCTGGCGACGAGCGCCGCACCGGCCCCGGACCGGTCACCGCAGACGACGTTCAGGACACCCGCCGGGAGTCCGGCCTCGGCCGCGAGGTCGGCCAGGGCGAGCGCCGTCAGGGGTGCCTCCATCGACGGCTTGCACACGACCGCGTTGCCGGCCGCCAGGGCCGGGGCGATCTTGCGCACAGGCGAAACGACCGGGAAATTCCAGGGCGTGATCGCCAGCACCAGCCCGACCGGGACGCGCAACGTGACCACCATGGTCCCGGGCACGCTGCTGGGGATGGACTCGCCGGTCAGGCGCATCGCCTCGCCGGCCATGAACGTGATCTCGGCGGCGGCACGGTCCACCTCGCCCAGGCTCTCGGCGAGCGGCTTGCCCATCTCGGCGGTGGCCGTGGCGGCCAGCGCCGCGCGATGGGCGAGCAGGGAATCGGCCCAGCGGCCCAGGATCCTGGCCCGCTCCTGGGGCGTCGTCTGGCCCCAGGCTTCGCCCGCGGCGGTGGCCGCCCCAAGGGCGTCGTTGACGTCGGCCTCGCTCGAGAGCGGAACGCTGGCCAGGACCCGCTCGGTCGCCGGGTCGATGACGTCCATGCTTCGGGCCGATGTCCGCCGCTCACCACCGATCCGGTTGCCCTCGACCACGGTCGTGGCGTTGGCGGCAGCGCTGTAGTCGATCGTCGCACTCATGGCCGGGCGCCGGGAGCCGGGATCACGTTGAGCTTCTGGTCGATCCAGGTGCGGTCCCAGGTGCCCCGGTCGATGGCCTCGCAGATGAGCTGCTCGTTCTCGAGCAGCGCCACGGCGGCGCTCAGGACGCTGGCCACGCGCTCGACCGGGACGAAGACCACGCCGTCCTGATCGCCGACCACGACGTCGCCGCTGCGGACGACCGTTCCACCGATCGTCACCGGCCCACCGATCTCGCCCGGTCCGTCCTTGTAGGGACCGACGTGGGTGACCGCACGGGCGTAGACCGGCAGGCCCAGCTCGTCGAGGTCGGCCAGGTCGCGGACCGCTCCGTCGACCACGAGGCCGGCCAAGTGGCGGGACCGGGCGTAGCGAACGATCAGGCCGCCAACCACCGCGCGGTCGGTGTGCCCGCCGCCGTCGATCACCAGGACGTCGCCCGGCTGGGCCAGGTCGAGCGCCTTGTGGACGACCAGGTTGTCACCCGGCCGCGTGCGCACGGTGAACGCCGGGCCGAAGAGTCGGCGGGGAGTGGCGGCCGGCACCGACATGATCCCGGGCGCACCGCCGACTCGGCCCATGACGTCCGAGATCGCGCTCGTGGGCAAGTCCCGCAGGGCGCTGGCGGCCTCGGGCAGCCCCGGTGCGCGGGGGAAGATGATGCAATCCACGCTCACGGCGTCTCCTCTTCCAGCGTCCCATCGGCCAACGGGTCGGGCGGCGGGGTCCCCGCGGCGAGGAAGGCCGGCAGCGCCAGGCCGAGCTCGCCGGCCAGGGTCGTCAGCGCGGCAGCCGTGGAGCCGGGCATCGCGATGCCCTCCTTCGTTGCCTTCGCCAGGGCCAGCTCCTCGATGTCGCCGGGCAGGAGGATCCGCTCGCTGCCCGCAGCAGGCGGCAGCGCCGCGACGTCTGCGACGAACTCCTCGACACGCGGCAGGAACGCCCCCTCGAGGTCTCCCGGACGGATCGCCAGGAAGACGTGGCCGATGTTCTGTGGCCGAGACCAGTCCTCGTACATGTCCCCGATGTGCTGCCCGAAGTCGGCCCCGGCCAGGATGCCGCAGAAGATGTCGATCATCATCGCCAGGCCCGAGCCCTTGGGGCCGCCAAAGGGAAGGACCGAACCCGCCAGGGCCTTCTCGGGATCGGTTGTCGGGACGCCGTCGGTGTCGATGGCCCAGCCCGACGGGATGGGGCGTCCCTCCGCGGCCGCGACGATGATCTTGCCGCGGGCGGTCGCGCTTGTGGCCGCGTCGAGCACGATCGGCGGCGCGGCGCGGCGCGGGACCGCGATCGCAAACGGGTTCGTCCCGACCGCGCGGCTGCGACCGCCGAAGTAGGCCATCGTGACCGGCGCGTTGCTGGCGGCCATGGCCACGAAACCGCGCCGCGTGGCGTTGCGGACGTAGTAGCCCAGGGCTCCGGCGTGGTTGCTGTGACGGACCCGCGCCAGGCCGATGCCGAGGTCGGCTGCGAGCTCGACCGCCGCATTCATCCCAGTCTGCGCGGCCAGCGCCCCGACGCAGTTGTGGGCGTCGACGCTCGCCACCGCGCCATTCTTGTCGACGGTGGGAATCGCCGCCGCGTCGACCATCCCCGACCGGAGACGCTTGACGTAAATGGGCAACCGGACGACGCCATGCGAGCCGGTGCCGCGGCTGTCCGCGTCGACCAGGGTGTCGGCGACAAGGCGGGCCGTGTCGGCGCTGAGGCCGCAGGTGCGAAGCGCATCCGTGGCGAAGTCGAGCAGGTCCGCCACGGCGGCATTCGATTCGCTGCTGGCTGGTACCGAGGTCATCGGGCCTGCTCGAGGAGCTGGCGCAGGTCCGCCGCCTCCACCGAGCGCGGGTTGGCCAGCACGTTGTCGCTGCGCAGGGCGATCTCGATGACGCGCTCGCGATCCACCTCGTCGAAGTCGAAGTCGCGCAGACGGGCCGTCAGGCCCAGGTCACGGCAGAGCGTCCCGACGACGCCTGAGAACGGCTGGCCCTCGTCACCGAAGGCAGCCGTGAGCCGCTCGTAGCGGGCCGGATCGACGGCCTCGTTGTAGGCGCACATGGGGGCCAGCAGCATGGCCACGCCGACACCGTGGGGCACGTGGTTGGTCGCGCCGAGCGGTACGGCCAGGGCGTGGGCAAGGCCCAGCCGGGTGAAATTCGCCGCGAGCTCGGCGATCGAGCTCGCGGCCAGCATCCCGCCTCGCGCGACGAGGTTGCCGGGATCCGTGGCCGCGGTTCGAAGGTGCTGGCCGACGAGGCCGACGGCGTGGAGGGCCATCCCTTCCGAGATGGGATTGTTCCAGACGCTGCCGAAGGACTCGACCGCGTGGGCCAGCGCATCGAGGCCGGTGCTGGCCGTGAGGGTGGCCGGTAGACCCGTGGTCAGCGACGCATCCAGCACCGCGAACCGGGGCATGATCCGCATCGAGGCGACGGACGCCTTGACGCCCGCCTCGGGGTCGCTCAGGACCGCAAAGCGCGTAACCTCGCTGCCCGTGCCGGCAGTGGTCGGGATCGCGATCGTGGGCAGCGGATCGGTCGGGACCTTGTCCGGGCCGACGATCTCGCGCACGGGCAGGCCGGCCGCGGCCGCCGCGGCGGCCGCCTTGGCGGCGTCCATGGCACTGCCTCCGCCAAGCCCGATCACGCCATCGTGACCGCGCTCGCGAAGCAGCCCGGCGATCCGGTCGACCACGGCCATCGTCGGATCCGGCTCGACCTCCGCGAACAGCTCGTGACGAATGCCCGCGGCGGTCAGGATTGCCATCACGCGCTCGGGGACGGGAGTGGCGGCCAGGCCCCGGTCCGTCACGACCAGAGGGTAGGCCACGCCCGCCTCGGCCAGCAGCGCCGGCAGCTCGCCCAGCGCGTCGGCGCCGTACACGATCGTGGTCGGCAGCTGGTATCGGGCCAGGCGCAGAGAATCGCGCGGGCGGGCTTGCGCTCCCTCATGCATCGGCTGACCTCCTCTGCGCCGCGCTCTGTTGCGCGAGCCTGCCTGGGGGGTTGGTAGGCCCACCCGTAGGGGATACTAGCATACGGTATACCGTGCTCGGCTCACCTAGCGCCTGTTGCTCGCGAGCAACAGGCCGCCGCGCGCCATGTACAAGCCGATGAGGATGACCAGCCCGTATACCATCCGCAGCTCGCCCTGATTCAGACCCAGCACCGGCGTGAGGGCGCCAAGGAGGGTGATGGTCAGGGTCCCCGCGATGGTCCCCCAGTAGGATCCCCGGCCGCCCTCGATGGCGGCACCGCCAAGCAGGACCGCCGCGATGGAGCCGAACAGGTAGGGCTCGCCGATCGTGGGGTAGGCCGCGCCGAGGTATCCCGCCAGCAGGACCCCGGTGAAGGCCGCCATCGCGCCCGAGATCACGTAGGTCAGGACCCTAGTGCCTGGCACGTTGATGCCCGACAGTCGCGCGGTCCGGTCATTGGTCCCGACCGCGTAGATCCTGCGTCCGACGATCGTCTTGGAGAGGACGGCGCCGGTGGCACAGGCGAGGATTCCCCACACGACGACGATGAGCGGAACCGGACCGATGCTGGAAGTGACGATGGTATTGGCCAGCTCCGGCACGGCGGAGTAGAGATTGCCTCGGCCGAACTCGAGCAGATAGCCCTGGACGAGGCCGCCGACCGCGATGGTCATGATGATCGGCGACACGCCCAGCGCCACCACGCCCAGGCCGTTGGCTAGGCCGATCAGGCCGCCCAGGACGACGATCAGGACGATGGCAGCGCCGCCGGGCAGGTCTCCGAAGTTGCCCAGCTGGATGGCACCGAAGGCCACGACCCAGGGCACGGACAGGTCGATCCCGCCGGCCAGCACTACCAAGGTTTGCCCCAGGGCAGCCAGGCCGATAAACGCGGCGAAGGTCAGCTGCGTGTTGAGGTTGCCGCCGGACAGCAAGTACGGCGCGAAGCTCAGGGCGAGGGCCAGCAGGATGGCGGTCAGCATGTAGCTCGCGACGGTCGGCGCGTGGGCCGTGACCGCCTCACGGCCGCGCGGGATGTCGAGGCGCATCAATCCTCCTCGAGTCGCCGGGCGAAGTGGCGGAGCGCCACCATCCCGATCAGGAGGCAGCTGGTCACGATGTAGGCGAACGTCGGGGTCAGGCCCAGGACCGCCACGACCCCCCGCAGAACCAGCAGGATCAGCGCGCCCACGACGGTCAGGCCGATGCCACCCGCCCCGCCCGTGAGGCTCGTGCCGCCAAGCACGATGGCTGCGATGGACGGCAGGATCAGCGCGTCGCCGGCGAGCGGCAGGCCGGTCGTCGTGGTGGCGCTGAGCCACAGCCCGGCGGCGGCGGCGAACCCGCCCGCCGCCGAAAATGCCGCGATCTTGACCGGATTGCTGCGGACGCCTCGTAGCCTGGCCCGGGCTTCGTCGCCGCCAACCGCAAACAAGCTCGAGGCGAATGGCGTCCTGCGAAACACGAGCCACGCGGCGAGCAGGATCACGAGCAGCCAGATCGAGTTGGCCAGGCCGACGGACTTGCCCACGGCCACGTCGGTGATCGCGGCCGGCACCGTTCCGCCGTCCTTGTGCAGGATGACCAGGGCCAGGCCGCTGTAGATCGACCAGGTCGCCAGCGTAGCGATGAACGGCGGCAGGCGACCGATCGTCACCAGGATCCCGTTGATCCCGCCGGCAGTCAGACCCACCCCCAGGATGCAGATCACCGCCGCCCACGGTCCTCCGGGAAAGGTGCTCCCCTGGGTGGCGATGAGCGCGCTGCTGAGGCTCACCACACCGCCGACCGAGAGATCGATCCCGCCCACCAGGATGGCCAGGGTCTGGCCGACCGCGACGAGGATGAGCGGCATGCCGGATTGCAGCTGATACCCGACCTGGCCCGGATCCAGGACGGCCGGCTCCATCACCCCGTACACCGACACGAGGACCAGCAGCAGGATGAACGGCAGGGCGCCCAGCAGGTCAGCCCGTCGGCGCCGACTGGCCGGACCTCCGCGCGTTGCCGATCGCAAGGTCTGCAACACGGACATCAGCTCCCCACCACGGGCGAGATCTCGGCCCCGATGGCGACCTTCAGGATGTTGTCTTCGCTCAGCGAGCCGGGCTCGAGGATCTTGCCGACCTGGCCCTCGACCATCACCGCGATCCGGTCGGACATGTTCACGAGCTCGGCGAAGTCGCTCGAGTAGAAGACGAGGCTGACGCCCTCGCGAGCCAGGCGGAACATCATCTCGAAGATCTGGGCCTTGGTCCCAACGTCGACGCCGCGGGTGCAGTCGTGCAGGAGGAGCACCTTCGGCCTGGCCAGCAGAGCCTTGCCCAGGACCACCTTCTGCATCATTCCGCCCGACAGCTGACTGGCCATGTGGTCCAGGCGCTGGTCCGGAAGTCCGAGCTGGGCCGTGATCGCGGACACGTCGGCTCGTGCCCGGCGATCGTCGATCCAGCCAGCGAGCCGGCCGTATCTGCCCAGGCTGGCGAGGGCGACATTGAACAGGATCGACTGAGTGAGGAGCAGGCCCTCCTTCTGGCGATCCTCGGGGACCAGCACGATCCCCGACTTGATGGCCGAACCGGGACTGCGTGGGCTGTACGCCCGGCCGTCGAGGATCATGGTGCCCTTGCTGGCCAGGTCGCCCGACAGCCCCAGCAGCAGCTCTCGCTGGCCGTGGCCTTCCAGCCCCGCGATACCCAGGATCTCACCCTTGCGGACCGACAACGACAGGGGACCCACGCCGCCCCGGGTGGTCCAGTCGCGGACCTCGAGAGCGACGTCCTGCGAAGGAGCATCGCTGCGATCGGGGTAGAGGCGGTCGAGGCGGCGCCCGAGCATGTGGGCGACCAGCTGGTCGTCGGTGAAGTCCGCCGTGGATCCACTGGTCACGGTCGCGCCATCGCGCAGGATCGAGACCGTGTCGCAGACTTCCCGGATCTCGCGCAGGCGATGGGTCACGAACAGGACGACCGCGCCGTTGCGGGCGGCGTCGCGGGCCTTGCCCAGGACCCAGCGGCTCTCGTCGGGTGGCAGCGCCGACGTCGCCTCGTCGAAGATCAGGACGCGATGAGGGATCGACAGGGCGCGCACGATCTCGAGGATCTGCCGTTCGGCGAAGCTCAGTTGCTGCACCGGCCGGCCGACGTCGATCGATGGCGCTCCGTGCTCGCGCAGCAGACCCCGGGCGTAGGCCTCGAGACCGCGCCCGGTCATCCGCGCCCGTGCGCCAACGGTCCGTCCAATGGCCAGGTTCTCGGCCCCGGTCATCGTCGGGATCAGGCTCAGCTCCTGGTAGATGGTGCTGATCCCGGCTCGTTCGGCGAGGCTGGGCTGGCCCAGGCCCAGGGTTGCTCCGCCGAGGGTGATGCTGCCGGCGTCAGGGGCGACGACGCCGCTCAGAATCTTGATCAGGCTGGACTTTCCGGCCCCGTTCTCGCCGAGCAGACCATGGACCTCGCCGGCGGCCGCCTCCAGGTTGGCTCCGGCCAACGCGACCACCTTGCCGTAGGCCAGGCGTACGTCCGTGACCCGCAGCCGATCGCCATCGCCCGAATGTGGTTCGGGACCGCGATCCTGGGTTGCCGCGTCAGGAGCTGCCATTTCGGTGTTGAGACTCCAGCAAGCTCCATTCTCGCACCCTGAGGGGCGCAACAGGCCGGCGCCGATGACGCCGGCCTGTTGACCATTCCCGTCAGGGTCTCGAACGGAACTCCGTCAGAGGGATCCCGTCAATTGGTGCCGAGTGCGATCTCCGGCGTGATGCCGTAGTCCGCAGCGTTGACCGGCAGGGCCAGGTCCGGGCTTAGCTCGGGGAAGTAGTCGACTCCGACCTTGAGCGGCAGGAGCTTCTGCTTGAACTGGATGGTTGTGTTCACGTCAGGCCCGGTGAAGTAGTTCGTGTCAGATGCGTACTCGACCTTGGGCAGCGTCTCGCCGTTCAGGATCCTGACGACGTTGTCCAGGGCGGTCACCCCGATCCAGGGCGGCGCGCTCCAGTAGAAGCACGGGGACGACGCCTTCTCACAGGCGATCGCCGAGGCGTTCGTGTAGAAGCAGGTCTGGGGGACGATCTTCATCCCGAGCTTCTCCATGACGCTGACCCCACTCGAGCAATAGCCGATGCCGAGGATGCCCACGACGTCAGGATACTTCGAGAGCAGGTTGGACATGGCCTGGGTTCCGGGGCCCTCCGCCGCCCCGCTGGCGTATTCGGCAACGACCGAGAGCCCGGGGCAGCTGGCCTTGAAGTAGTCGTTCCAACCCTTCACGAATGCGTCGCCCAGGGGCGAGCCTGCCGCGCCGATGTCCTGGAGCAGGGTCCCCTTGCCGCCGGTCACGGAGCACATCCATGCCGCCATGTCGTAGGACTGATCGGCCCAGTTGCTCAGGACGAGCTGGTAGCCACAGGCCTCGGTGGCGGTCTGGTCGAAGCTGTAGACCAGGATGCCCTGGTCGCAGGCCTGCTTGATCGTGGGGTTGAGGGCTGTCGCGGACCGGGCTTCCATGACGATGGCATCGGGCTTCGACAGGATGATCCGCTGGAGGTCGCCGGTCTGGGCGACGACATCGAACTCGCTCTGGACGTAGGTGAACTCGATGGTGTCCGGGTACTTGGTGGCGACGCGGTGCTTGAGGTCGTTGACCATCTGCACACGCCACTGGTTGCCGATGTTGTCGTTGCTGAACGCGATCTTGAATTTCTTCTGAGCGCCCGACCCGGCGGGGGCGGACGAAGCGGAGCCCGATGCGGCCGGGCCAGACGACCCCGGGCTGGACCCGGTCGACGAACACGCGCCGGCCACCAGGGCCAGCGCGACGGACAGCACCAGCAGCGTGCCGGGGTGCGGGAAGCGGACGCCGCCTCTCCGATGACCAGCCCTCATCTGTTCACTCGCCACCATTGACCTCCTTGCGCTGGAGCTGCCCTCCAGCATTCGAACGCGCGCGGCTCCGTCATCGAAACCGCTGCTCGGCCCCGTGTCTATTGCTGCAGGGGCGCACCGTGGTATACCACATCCCGGCATGGCATTGCAAGCGTTCTGTAACGCTGCTTCGGGGGCTCGGACGGGCTGACTCGTCGCCGCGTCCCAAGCGAGGGCGGCTCAGGCCGAACAGGGCCTCGACCGCGTTGCGTCTGGGGTGCCGTCCGGCGTCGGGACCTTGCCCGCCGAGCCACCGAGCGCGAACCCGAGCCAGGCTCAGACCGGCACGGCCGGGTCAGCGGGCGGCGGCAGCCTCGGTCGCCACAGCGGCCTTCGTGGCGCGCGCACGGAGGGTCTCGAGGAGCATTCCCTGCCCGTTGCTGAGATGCCCGTAGAGGGCGGTCAGGGCGGTCTCGACGTCGCCCGCGGCGATCGCCGCCGCAATGGCCCGATGCTCGGCCAGGGTCTGGTCGATGCGCGCCTGCGACAGCATCGTCAGCCGGTGTCGACCCAGGTCGATCTGTAGATCGACCGTGCGATATGCGGCGATGATCCGACGATTGGCGGACAGCGCCACGATCCGGCTGTGGAAGCTCCGGTCGACACCGAAGTACTCCTCGTGCCGTTCCGCCGGTACCGATTCCCCAAAGCGATCGAAGAACGCCGACAGCTCCCTGGCTGTGGCTGGATCGTTGTTCTGCACGATGTGGCGAACACCGGCGGGTTCGAGCAGGCTGCGCAGCTCGAAGAGCTCCTGGATGTCCCGCGGCCGGAGGACCGCGACCGTCCATCCGGTCCGGCCCCGAGGATCGACGAGTCCGGTCGAGATCATCCTCTGGAGAGCCTCACGGATCGGCGTCCGGCTGACGCCCAGCTGTTCGGCAAGACGGCGGTCGGTCAACCGGTCGCCGGGGGCGAGCTCGCCGGCAACTACGGCATTGACGAGCTCCGTGTAGACCAGATCGGTCAGCGAAGGCGCGCGAACGTTAGCGTTAGCGATCGGTCGCATGCCATGCCTCCCTCTGCTCACCGCCGGCGAGTCGGCGACGGGTACGGATCATCACTGACGACACCCCCCGGGGGAAGTTGCTTTGCAGATTAGCGAGCCATGGCGACCTCTGCGCCGTCTCTGGGAGTCGGGTTGGCAACATCGGAGCCGGCCAGCGCCTCCAGAGCAGTGACGATGGCCGAGTGGTCGGCATCGGCCATGCCCCGGGCGAGGAGCGAGCCGAACAGGTCGAGGGCGAGCCCGGTCGCAGGGGCCGGCGACTGCACCGCCTGGGCGAGCGATCTGGCGATGCCCACGTCCTTGTAGTGGAGCGCGGCCCGGAAGCCGGGTTCGAAGGTGCGGTCCAGCATCCGCTGGCCGTGGACCTCGAGCAGGGGGCTGCCGGCGAACCCGCCGAGGAGTGCCTCACGAACACGCGCCGGGTCGACCCCGCTCCGGGCCGCGAGGAGGAGCGCTTCGGAGATCCCGACGAGCGACACCGCGATGATCATCTGGTTGCACGCTTTGGCGATCTGACCGGCGCCCGACTCTCCGATCCAGGTGATCCGCTTGCCCATGGCCTCGAAGATGGGCAGGCACCGCTCGAACGTGGGTCGGTCGCCGCCGACCATGAACGACAGCGTTCCCTCGGTGGCCCCCTTCTCGCCACCGCTCACGGGGGCGTCGAGGAGGGTCACGCCCGTCTCGGCGAGGCGTGCGGCGAACGAGCGGGTGGCGATCGGCGAGATCGAGCTCGAGTCGATGATGACGTTCCCCGCGCGCGCACCTTCACTCACGCCGGCGGGTCCGAACAGCACCTCCTCGACGTCGGGCGCGTCGGGCAGCACCGTGATCACGAGGTCGGTCGCCCGTGCGACAGCCGCCGGCGACTCGGCAACCGTGCCGCCCCTCTCGGCCAGCTCAGCCGCCTTGTCCGGCTTCCGGGCGAAGGCAACCACGGGATAACCCGCCCTGAGCAGGTTGCGAGCCATGGGCATCCCCATGACTCCGAGGCCGACGAATCCGACCGCCGCCTTCGGCTGAACGTGGGCCATCCCTACCTCCGTGACGCGCCTGCCCTCCGCTACCAAGGCCTGTCAGGCAGCAGTGGTATACGTCATTCTGGCATTCCACACTCGCCAGCGCAAGGCCATGGCCGAACATTGCGGCAAATCGCCAGATTGTCACAGACCCGCCCCCACGCTGAACTGGCCTCGACCCGGGTCGAAGGTGATCGGACCGACCAGCCAGGCGGCCGGGAGGGCGTCATGAACGGCGAACCAGGCGATCTCGCGGGAATCGGTCGTGAACGCGCTCATGGTGCCACTCGCGGCGCTACTTGCTCAGGAGGCGAATCTTGGCCGCACGATAGGACACCTGAAGCTTCGCCTCCAGTCCCGTTGCCTTCGGTATTCCGCTCTGGTTTCGCGTCGGAGGCAAGCTTCGCCACTGATCACGGTGCCGCGGCCTGACCCTTGGGAGCCGGGCGCGCTTGCCGAGCGGTCTCGCTGTCACCTTGGTCAGCAAGTCCGAGTTCAGGAAGGGCGAGATCCTGTTTGGGAAGCTGCGCCCCTACTTCCACAAAGTCGGAATCGCACCGGAACGCAGGAATCGCTCCGACCGCCCGACGTAGGTGTCGATTTGTTCGCTGCTCCTTGGCCGCTGCGGGCCACTCCGACGCCATACCGCGAGGATGAGCGCTCGTCGCGAGCCTCTACGGGTACGGCCGCGAATGCCCTGACTGATAGAGCGCGGTCACCTTGCCACCCTGGAACGCCTGTACCTCGGCCCGCACCGCCGGATCAGCGAGATCCAACACCCGCAGGCTCCCATCCTCCACTTTGGCCACCGACTCGATGCGCACGAACCGGTCACCGCACACGTCGACCCTTTCGGTTGACACGTCGTCGACAAGCAGTAGTATAGCGACGCGATACTATAAGTGTCGTATACTATCGAGGACCCATAGCATGAGACAGTTCGTCGGCCGGGCGGGGCTGATTGCCAGGATCACGGCCGAGTGGGAAGCCGTTCGGGCAGACGGCGAAGGCCGGTTGATCACGGTCCGCGGACGGCGGCGCGTCGGCAAGACGTGGCTCGTCGAGGAGTTCATCGAGCGAGCGACTCCTTCGCACGTCTTCTTCGCTGCGAGCGCGCAGACGGAGGAGCGTGAACTGGGCCTGTTCGCCCGGGAGCTCGCGTCCTCAAGCATGCCGTCCCACC
>JANOTJ010000008.1:0-2082 GCA_031416295.1 Chloroflexota bacterium | reverse complement strand
AACAGGAAGCCCGCGTAGACCTCCGCCCCGATGGCGTGCAACGTGTAGGCGGCCCGTTCGAAGCCCTCGTCCTCGTCCACATTGGGCGTGCCCACCAGCCGACCGTCGAGGTCGTACGACCACGCGTGATAGGGACACTTGATGACCCTGGAGACGTGGCCGCAGGCCGGGCCGGTCTCGTCGAGCAGCTTCGTCCCGCGATGGGCGCACACGTTGTAGAAGCCACGGACCTCGCCGCTGCGGCTGCGGGTCACGACGATCGATTCGCCGGCAAGATCGCGCACGAGGTAGTCGCCGGGCTCCGGAATCTCCGCCGCGCGTCCGATGCAGATCCAGCTCCCGAACCAGATCCGCTCGCGCTCCTCGGCGAAGACCGCCTCGGTCGCGTAGTCCTGGCCGGCGAGCGTCGGTCGCGGCCGCCACGTCGGTGCCGCCGAAGGCAGCTCGGGTCGTTGGTCCGGACGCGTTTCCGTGGCCATCTGACTCGCCTCAGCGCGTGCGCGGGAAGCCGAGGTCGACCGAGCTCGTGCCGGGGTCCGGCCAGCGCGAGGTCACGATCTTGGCCCGCGTGTAGAACTGCAGGCCCTCCGGACCGTACATGTGCAGGTCGCCGAACAGTGACGACTTCCAGCCGCCGAAGGAGTAGTAGGCGACCGGCACCGGGATGGGCACGTTGATGCCGACCATGCCCGCGTTGACCTCGAACTGGAACTGCCGGGCCGCGCCCCCGTCGCGAGTGAAGATCGCCGTGCCGTTGCCGTAGGGATTGTCGTTGACCAGCCGGACCGCCTCGTCGTAGGTCGCGACGCGGACCACGGTCAGGACCGGTCCGAAGATCTCGTCGTTGTAGGCGTCCATCGCCGTGGTCACGTGATCGATGAGCGACACGCCCAGGAAGAACCCATCCGACTCGCGGTAGAGCGGCAGTTCGCGCCCGTCGGCAACGACGGTGGCACCCTGCGCCGCGGAGCTGT
This sequence comes from Chloroflexota bacterium, assembly GCA_031416295.1. Taxonomy (GTDB): domain Bacteria; phylum Chloroflexota; class Limnocylindria; order Limnocylindrales; family CSP1-4; genus SPCO01. The sequence goes on along the minus strand of JANOTJ010000008.1, from coordinate 1,108 downwards.
CGAGGTATGACGCGACCTTGTCGCGGTGCTGCTTCGTGACCAGCGGACCCATCTCGGCCGTGGGGTCCGAGCCCGGACCGACCTTGACCCTGGGCAGCCGGGCCTTGATGGCCTCGACCAGCGGATCGGCCACATCGCCGACCGCGACGATCGTCGCGATGGCCATGCAGCGCTCGCCCGCCGAACCGTAGCCCGCCGAGACCGCAGCGTCGGCGGCCATCTCGATATCGGCGTCGGGCAGCACGATCATGTGGTTCTTGGCGCCACCCAGGGCCTGCACGCGCTTGCCGTTCTTCGTGCCGGTCTCGTAGATGTAGCGCGCGATGGGCGTGGATCCGACGAACGACACGGCCGCGATGTCCGGGTGGGCGAGGATGGCATCGACCGCGACCTTGTCGCCATGGACCACGTTGAAGACGCCGTCCGGCAGCCCCGCCTCATGGAGCAGCTCGGCCATGAACATCGAGGCCGAAGGGTCCTTCTCGGATGGCTTGAGGATGAATGTGTTGCCTGCCGCGATGGCCGTCGCGAACATCCACATCGGGACCATCGCCGGGAAGTTGAAGGGCGTGATGCCGGCCACGACGCCCAGCGGCTGGCGGATCTGGTAGACGTCCACGCCGGTGCTCGCCTGCTCGCTGAAGCCGCCCTTGAGCAGGTTCGGGATGCCGCACGCGAACTCCAGGTTCTCGATGCCCCGGGCGATCTCGCCGAGCGCATCCGAGGGGACCTTGCCGTGCTCGGCGGTGAGATGCGCGGCGAGGTCGTGGCGACGCGTGTCGACGAGGTTCCGGATGCGGAACATGATCTCGGTACGCTTGCTCAGGGAGGTCGCTCGCCAGGCTGGGTAGGCGGCCCTGGCTGCCGCCACTGCGGCCCCGAGCTCATCGGCCGAGGCGAAGTCCACGTGTCGGGTCACGGCACCGGTCGCCGGGTCGAAGACGGGGCCTTCGCGCCCGGACGTGCCGGCGACGAGACGGCCCCCGATCCAGTGGTTGACCCGCGGGCCGGCCGCCCCGGTCGTCGTGCTCGTGATCGCTGGTTCGGCAACGGTAGTCATGGCATGGCCCTCGTGATTCGTGCAGTGTCGGACACGATACTCCCTCGT
>JANOTJ010000007.1:0-4813 GCA_031416295.1 Chloroflexota bacterium | reverse complement strand
CACCACCACCGTGTAGTAGACCAGGGCGAAGGCCGCGACGATCCCGGGCATCCGGTAGTAGACGAGCATGAACACGATGACCAGCAGGACCCCGAGCAGGCCGGCGCTCAGGCTCTGCTTGAGGAACTGCTCCCCGAGCGTGGCGCTGATCTGCTCGCTGGAGAGCTCCTCGATCGGGAACGGCAGCGAGCCGAACTTCAGGACGGTGACGAGCTCGTTGGCCTCGGCCGGAAGGAACCCGGCACCGCCTCCGGTGATCTGCGTGACCCCGTTGGCCGGGATCGGATCCTGGATGATGGGTGCGGAGATCACGGTGCCGTCGAGGGTGATCGCAAAGTACTCGTTGCGATGCGTCGAGGTGAAGTCCGAGAAGGTCTGCGAGGCGAACTCCGGGGCCTCGTTGCGCAGCGAGAAGTTGACCGCGAGGCGTCCGTTCTGGTCCGTGCCGATGGCCGGCGTCTTGACCTGGTCGCCACCGAAGAGCGGTGGGTTGACCGTGAGGTCGAGGACCTGGCCGGCCGAGGCCGACGTCGTCCCCAGGGGCACGAAGTCCACCTTGCCGGTGGACCCGACGAGGCGGCGCACGGCGTCGACATCGCTGACCCCGGGCAGCTCGATGACCACCCGGTCATTGCCCTGGACGACGACGACCGGCTCCGAGACACCGGTCGTGTTGACCCGGTTCTCGACGATGTCCTTGATCACCGACATGCTGCTGGTGTCGGGTGTCTGGCCGTCACGGGGCAGGGCGCGGTATTCCACGCGCAGGCCGCCCTCGAGATCCAGCCCGAGCTTTGTCTCGATCAGGCGCCACGACCCATCGGGCGAACTCGGATCCGGCAGGCGGAGGTTGGGGAAGAAGGCGATCAGGGCGGCGGCAAGGCCGATGACGACGATGAGGATGGGTCCGGCTCTTCGCATACCGCCGGGATGCTACACGAAACGGGGACGCGAGGCGGTCAGGCCTCGAGGGTCGCCTTGATCCGGGCGGCGAGTGCTCGGCCGATACCTGGTACGGCTGCGATCTGCTCCAGCGGGGCGTCGCGCACGCGCTTGATCGAGCCGAAGACCTTGAGCAGCTCGCGCTTGCGCTTGGGCCCCACGCCGGGCAGGTCGTCGAAGGCCGAGCGCACGGTCCGCTTGTCGCGCAGGGAGCGGTGGTACGTGATGGCAAACCGATGGGCCTCATCCCGCAGGCGCTGGACCAGGTACAGGGCCGACGACGTGGAGGGCAGCAGGATCGGATCCGAGCGGCCCGGCATGAACAGCTCCTCGCGTTCCTTGGCCAGGCCGGCCAGCGGCAGGTCGTGCAGGCCGAGCTCGTCCAGGACCTGCTTCGCGGCACTCACCTGGCCCTTGCCGCCGTCCACGATGACGAGGTCCGGCATCGCCCAGCGGCGCTCCTCGGCGATACCCTCCTCGCCGGCCTTGGTGGCCCGGAACCGGCGGCGCAGCACCTCCTGGTGGCTGGCGAAGTCGTTCGGTCCATCCACGGTCTTGATCCGGAACCGGCGGTACTCGCCGGACCGCGGCTTGCCCTCCTCGAAGACGACCATGCTGCCGACCGATTGGGCGCCCTGGAAGTTGCTGATGTCGTAGCACTCGATGCGCATCGGCGGGCCGGCCAGGCCGAGCGCCTCGGCGAGCTGCTCCAGGGCGACCAGGGTCTTGCCATGGTCAGCCAGCCAGCGCGCCTGTTCCCGGGCCAGGTGCTCCGCGGCGTTCCGGGTGGCGAGGTCCATGAGCGCGCGCTTCTCGCCGCGGCGCGGGACGCGCAGGTGGACGGGACCGCCGCGCCTGCCGGCCAGGAACACCTCGAGATCGGCCGTCTCCCTGACCGAGGCCGGCACGTAGACCTCGCGCGGGATGGACGTGGCCCGCGCGTAGTACTGCTCCAGGAAGCTCGTCAGGACCTCGTCGTCCGCGGCGTCGTGGGCGGCCTCAAGCAGGTACACGTCGCGCCCGATCAACTTGCCATCGCGGATGACGAACAGAGTCATCGCGGCCTGGTTGTCCTGACGAGCCATCCCGATGAGATCGAGCTCGGTCCGGGCGAAGGCCGCCATCTTCTGGCTCTCCATCGTGCGCTCGATGGCCCGGACCTTGTCGCGCAGGATCGCCGCGCGCTCGTAGTCGGTGCGCTCCGCGGCCGTGGCCATCTCGGCTCGGAGGGCCTTGACCAGGGTCTCCTGGCGACCCTCGAGGAAGAGCTCCACCTGGGCGATGTCGGCCCGATACGCCGCGCGATCGATGGCCTCGATACAAGGGCCCTGGCAGCGCTTGATGTGGTAGAGCAGGCACGGCCGCTGGAGGGCGCGCTCACCATCGTGGATATCGATCGTGCACGTCCGGAACGGGAACAGCCGGCGCACGAGGTTCATCGACTCGTCCACGCTCGAGGCCGAGGCGTACGGCCCGAAGTAGCGGCTTCCGTCGTTGACGAGCGTGCGCGTGCGCTCGATGCGCGGGTAATCGTCGGCCAGGGTGATCTTGATGTACGGGTAGCTCTTGTCGTCCTTGAGTCTGACGTTGAAGCGCGGCTTGAAGCGCTTGATGAGGTTGGCTTCCAGGAGGAGCGCCTCGCTGACCGAGTCCACCTCGGTCACCTCGATGTCCACGACCCGATCGATGACGCTCCGGATCCGGTGGATCTCGCCGCCCGGCGCCTGCTTCTGCCAGTAACTCCGGACCCGATCGCGCAGGCTCTGGGCCTTGCCGACATACACGACATCGCCCCGGGCGTCCTTCATCAGGTATACGCCGGGGCGATCCGGGAGTCGCTTGAGGGTCGCGGCGAGTTCGGGGGTCACGCCCCCGATGCTAGGACATGTCGGTGCTCAGCGAGCGCGCTGGCTGGCCTTCGCCTTCGCCGCCTCGAAGCCGCGGACCTCGAGCCGGAATGAGCCGGCATCCAACCCGTCGATCCAGGCCGTGACCGTAGAGCAGGCGGCGCTCAGCATGGAGGTGTCCAGCGAGGCGCTCCAGCGGCCACCCGAGTAGCCGAGGGGCAGGGTCATGGAGGTCCCGCCGCCGCACGGGGCGAGGGTCAGCTCGGCCACGCCCGACCTGACGGCCTGCCCATCGACGAACAGGCTGGCCTTGATCGGCACGGTCCGTCCCCGATTGGCCACGAAGGTCGCGCCGTCGCCCGCGACCGGCTCACCCCAGACGACGGTGGCGACAACGGAAGGCACGTAGACGACGATGACCTGGAACGTGGCGGAAGCGGCGTTGCCGCTGGCATCCGTTGCCGTACAGGTCACCGTGGTCGTGCCGACCGGGAAGGTGCTGCCACTGGCCGGGTTGCAGGCAACGACAGGTGCAGCGTCCACGACGTCCGACGCTCCGGGCGCGGTCCAGCCCACGACCGTGCCGGTGGGTACATCCGAGGTCACCGACCAGTCGCCGGGCACGCCGCTCAACGTCGGAGCAATGGTGTCCACGACGGTCACGTCGACGGTGTCGGTGTCCGTCATGCCAGCGCTATCCGTGACCGCGCAGGTGATCGTGGTCGTGCCCAGGGGCAGCAGGGCGCCGGGTGCCGGCGAGCAGACCGGCACGGGATCGGGATCGTCCTCGACGTCGGTCGCGGTCGCGACGAACGCCGCCGTCCAGCCACCGGTCGTATCGCCCTCGACGCTGAAGGCAGCCGGGACGGTCAGCACCGGCGGCGTGTTGGCGACGACATCGAGGGTGAAGCTGAGGCCCGTCGAGGACCGGTTGAAGGCGTTGCCATCATTGGCGCCGACCGGGCTGACCGAGCGACTCCAGAGGGTCGTGAAGACGTAGCCGGTGCCGGGCACGGATGGGGCCCGCAACGTGATGCTGCCAGGGGTCCCGGTCGAGACCGTCGGCCGCGGGTCGGGGCAGCCTTCGCCGTCAGCCGTCCAGCCGATCGGCACCGGTCCCACGGTCCCCGGCGTCGAGCCCACGATGCCGCCGTCGAGCGGCGCGGTCGCGCTCCCGAATGCGACGGTCACCGTCTGGCCCGGGTCGGCGTGGCTGACGTGGCCGCACACGAGTTCGAAGGCGACATCGATGGTGATCTCGGCCGCTGGACCGACCTCGCCAAGGTCCACGAACGCCTGGGGCCCGGGCGTGATGGTGTCGCCATCGGCACGAACGAAGTCCGCGCTGGCGACCCCCGCGAAGGCCAGGAGTCCGACGAGGGCCAGGACGGCGGCTCGGCGGAGCGGTCGATGATGCATGTGGTCGGCTCCCCTCGATGGTCGCCCGGACGACGCACCGCCCGAGCTGACCCGAGGATCGTCAGGCGCCGGATCGCCGGTGCCCATGACCGATAAGGACCGGTCGGTGCGCGCAAGCGCCCCCCATCCGTACCGTTTCGGTGACGCGCAGCAACGTTGGGACGAGCGGGGCCTCAGTTCACCGCCTGGCGGCGCGTCCGCACCGCGAGCACGACCAGGGCGGAAAGCGCCAAGCCGAGGGCCACGAACGAGGTCCCGCCTCCGTGGGCACGCCAGCAGTGAACACGAGCGCCGCCGCCAGGGCGGCGGCGCTCGAGAGGATCGCGGGACGAGCCCGGACGCTCACACGGTCACGGTGACGGCGTGAGCACCGGACAGTTCCGACCAGACGCACCCGACGGCCCGTCGGAATCGGTGCAATTGATCCGTCCGCTCGGCGAGGCCAGGACGAACGGGCTGAGCGGGCTGAGCAGGCTCTGTGCGGTCACATAGTCGGCGAGGACCTGGTCCATGATCTCCTGGGTGGCATAGCTGAGCTTGTTCTTGACGACTGGATACGAATCGCCACCGTTCGCCATGAAGTCGTTGGTGGCGATCCGGTAGGT
>JANOTJ010000006.1:0-15305 GCA_031416295.1 Chloroflexota bacterium | reverse complement strand
TCCCGTTCAAGGTGGCCTCGCTTGCGGGCACGCTCTCCGAGGAGGCCGCGTACGACGAGCGGCCTCGGCTGTGCGACCTTGGCTACCTCCGACGGGCGTATCGCAGGCCCGACGGGAGATTGGACTACCGCTGCCCCAGCGAGCCCGTGGACGACTACGTTCGCAAGGGCGGCCGCGTGGAAGATACGGTCGGTCGCAAGTGCCTGTGCAATGCACTTGTGACGAACATCGGGATGGGCCAGCAGCGAGCCGACGGCTACGAGGAACTGCCGATGCTGACCGCCGGCGACGACATCGACTGCGTGCGAGCGTTTATCACGCCCGATCGTCTGTTCTATCGGGCCCGTGACGTCGTCGAGTCGCTGCTGCCCATCGAGGAGTCGGCGCGATACGAATCGCCAGCGACCATTCGCATCGCTTGACCGACGCTCTGACTGGAGCGATACTTTCGCACATGGCCCTCGAGATCGCCCGGACGCCGCCCGTGGAGGCTCGACTTCGAGCCCGCAATCAACTGACGCTTCCCGATCCCGTGGTACAGGCGGCCGGCCTTGCGGAGGGCGATCGATTCATCGTGGACATGGATCCCAGCGAGCCTGACGTCGTTCGACTTCGGCGAGTTCGAACCAGCTACGCCGGCGCGCTCACGGATGTGTACGGGGATGCCGAGGCCGCCCTGGCGGAGGAGCGGGGGAGCTGGCCGGAGCAAGGGTGAGCGCCGATCGATCGCTCACCGACGTCCTGCCCGAGGGCGCCTCTGTCCTGATCGACACCTCGGTCGTCCTGGCGTACCTGACCGGCACGGAGTCGACCAGCGCCCTGGCGGTCGAGCTGTTCGACCGGTGCCTGGCGACCGGTCGCAACGCGGGAGCCGTGTCGGCGGTCACGGTCATGGAGCTGCTGGTCCGCCCGATTCGAGCGGGGCCGTCGGCCGTGGCCACTGTCGAGGGCTTCCTGCGTCACTTCGCCGACCTGCGCATCCTGCCCGTGGACTACGCCAATGCCCGGGAAGCCGCGCGGATCCGGGCGATCGCCGGGTTCTCGGCGCCGGATGCCCTCATCGTTGCAGGTCTCGTGACCGGACACATCGATGTCCTCGTGACCAACGACGCGTCATGGCCGGCGCGGCTCCAGGTCGCGCTCCCGGGTGCCTCGATCTGCGTGCTGCGGGACCTGTCTCAGTCGATGCCGTAGGCGCGCCGAGCGTTGTCGCCGGCCATCATCCGCAGGTAGCGCTCCGCATCCTGACGCCCCATGCCATCCTGCGCGACCCATTCGTCCAGGATCCGGCCGACCCCGCGCCGCCACAGGAACGCGCCACCGAAGTAGAGCTCCGGCAGGCCGAAGGCATCGGATGAGAAGAGCACCTTGCTGAATGGCGCCATCTCCATCGACTGGCGGACAAGGGCCCCCGACGAGCGACCCGTGTAGTTGACCGCCGCGCCCGTATCCAGCCACACGTGCGGGTACACCTGGGCCAGGAAGCCGGCCTCGCGGATGAACGGATAGCAGTGCAGGAGCATGACCTGGATCCCTGCATCCACGGTTGCCTTGATGAAGCCCGTCATGTGCGTCGGGTCGCACCGATGCAGGACGATGTCGGAGTCCCCGTAGCCCACGTGGAACTGGATGGGCTTGCGATGGTCCACGGCCTCCCAGAGGATGTGCCGCAGGAGCACCGGGTGATCCATCCGGATAGCGCCGCGCTCGGCACAGGCCGCCAGCCACTCGCCCGCCGCCCGCGCCACCTCGCGGGCCTCGGGACGAGCCGGATCGAAGTCCAGGCCAAAGCGATAGGCGATGATCGACTTGAAGCCGACGGCGGCGCTCGCGCGCTCCCCGAGACGTTGGCGGAAGTCGGCTGCGAACCGCTCGGCCGTCGTGCTCGGCGCGATCTCCTCGGCGACCTGCTCCAGGCGAACGATCTCGAACGTGGTCGCGCCAGTGGCGGTCGCCATCTCCGCGGGCGAAAGGATCGAATCGCCGCGAAATCCCGTGTCGATGACGAGTGTCGCGATCCCGGTCGGCGGCAGCAGCCTGCGTGTCACCTCGGCCTGGCCGAGTTCCGCCCGCCGCCTGGCGTAGTCGTCCGCCGGTGCGTGTCGGGGCAGGTCCAGAAGGGGTCCGCACTCGGCACGGACCATCACCCCGAAGGGCGAATCGAAGATGGTCATGCCGGGCGGCTCCGGCCAGTCCGATTCCGTGGCCAGGATCTCGAACGTGGCCCGGTCCGGGGTGTCGCGCAGCACCCCGTGGCAGTGATGATCGATCAGGGGAACTGTCGACGCGACGTCCTGGATCGTGGTCATGGTGCCTCCTCGCCCTCGCCCTCGCCCTCGCGCTCGCCCTCGCGTTCCCGATACACGAAGCTCTGATGCTCCCAGAGCTTGTCGTACGCCGCCAGGCGATCCCTGGGGCGCTGCCCCAGGCGCTCCACGACCGCAGCCACGAGGGTCTCGACCAGGGCGAACGTGGACAGGTGGGAGTCGAACGGACTGGGCGCGTCGACCGCGACGCTCAGGGTCACATCGGCGTCTGCCGCGAGCGGACTCATCCACGGGTCGGTCACCAGCACGACGGTCGCGCCCTGCTGCGCCGCCTGTCGTCCGAGTTCCACCGTGGTCCGCTGGTAGCGACGCACGTCGAAGGCGATGAGCACGTCCCCGCGCCGTGCGTCGAGGGCGTAGGCGATCCAATCCGCGGGCTCCAGGTGGCGGACCGCAGGCCGCAGGATCTCCATGTGCAGCGCCAACGATTTCGCCGCGAGGCCACTGAACCGTCCGCCAGCGATGAACAGTCGCCGTCGCTCATCCACGAGCAGGTCCACGGTCCGGCCGAAGGCGCGTGGATCCAGCTGCGTCAGCGAGCGATCCAGCGCATCGATGAGCACCTGGCGGGACCTCGCGACGACGTCCGCGCCCTCCGCGAACGATCGCTGCTGGTATTGCAGGAGTGGCGATGTCGCGCGTTCCTCGATCTCGCGCAGCAGGGCGTCCTGGAACGCCGGAAACCCCTCGAAGCCCAGGCGGGTCACCAACCGGATGATCGTCGGACCGCTGACCCCGGCGCGCGAGGCAAGACGAGCGACGGTCTCCAGCCCGGCCACGGGATACGCGGCGAGGATCTCCCTGGCCACCCGGCGCTCCGCCTTGGGCAGCGCGGGCAGTGCATCACGGATGCGGTTCGCGACGAGGGTCTGCACGTAACAGATAGTACAGACCAGATCCTTGACACGCGGACCGGAACACACATTAGACTAGGGGCCCCACACACAGGAGGTCTTCATGCGCGTTCCTGCGACGGCCACCAAGGCTGCGCTCCTGAGCATCTTCGTGTTCGGGGCCTGCTCCGGCCCGGGTGCGAGCACGGCACCGTCCGCGGCGCCCGGGGGGAGCACCGCACCATCCGCTGCGCCGGGAGCGAGCGTGGCTCCGAGCACGGCGCCATCCACGGCACCGAGCACCGATCCGATCCTCATCGGGTTCCCGGCGGACCTGTCCAGCACCTACGCGTATTACGACCAGCCGATGCTTGAGGGGGCGCAGTTCGCCGTCGACGAGATCAATGCCGCGGGCGGCGTGCTCGGCCGACAGCTCCAGCTTGAGGCCGTGGACATCCGGAACGACCCGGCCGAGACTTCCAAGGTCACCCAGACGCTCATCGACGACGGCGCGGTCTACCTGATCGGAACGACCGGCGACGGGATCAGTGCCCAGGGGGCCCTCGCGTGCGCAGCCGGGATCCCGGTCTCGACGGGGGACGGTACCGCGGCGACGCTCGTGACCGACATCGGCGCGTGCGCCTTCCAGGTGCTCATGAACGACACGATCCAGGGGGCCGTGGCCGCCGACTGGGCGCTGGCCGAGGGCTACCGCAGCGCGGTCATCGTCAGCTCCCCCGAGATCCCGTACACCAAGAACCTGCCCGGCTACTTCGCCGAGGTCTTCATGAAGGGCGGCGGAACGGTCGCCGGCGAGGAGCAGTACCAGATCGGCGCTGGGGACTTCTCCGCGGTCGCCACCAAGATCGCCACCCTGAGCACCCAGCCCGACGTCATCTATACGCCCATGTTCCCGCCGGACACGCAGGTGTTCATGCGCCAGCTGCGGCAGGCCGGGGTCACCACGCCGGTCATCTCCAGCGACGGCAACCTCGACCCGTCGCTCACCTCTGCCGGGGCGGATGCCCTCGACGGCATGGTCTTCACCGCTGCGGTCTGCCCGGCTGACACGGACCCCAGGGTCGGCGAGTTCTATGCGGCCTACAAGGTCAAGAACGGCGCGGACCCAAGCTCCGTGGTTGCCACGCTCGGGTACGACGAGATCAGGATCCTCGCCCAGGCGATCGAGACGGCGGGCAGTGCCGACCCGGCGGCCATCATCACCGCCCTCTCGAACTACGAGTACGCCGGGGTCAGCGGGACCGGCGTGATGGATCCCGCGACGCGGCGGGTCAAGAAGCCGGCGGCCCTGATCAAGATGGACGGCGAGACATTCACCTGCCTGGAGCAGCCGGGGTACCCGACCTTCGTGCCCAACCCGTAACCCGAGGACGTGGCCACGCCACTCGTCGAGGTCGCCGGGCTCACGGTCCGGTACGGCGTGGTGACCGCGCTCAGTGGCGTGGACCTGCACGTCGCTCGGGGTGAGGTCGTCGTCGTCCTCGGGCCCAACGGGGCCGGCAAGTCGACGCTCCTGCGCACGATCGCCGGGGTCCACCGACCGGCCGAGGGCGTCGTTCGCCTCGATGGCCGACGAGTCCCGGCCGGGGTCCCCGAGAACGTCACGCGCGCGGGCCTGTCACTCGTTCCCGAGGGTCGCAGGATCTTCGGGGCGCTGACCGTGGAGGAGAACCTGCGCCTCGGGGCGACGCCTCGCCCGCGGGGGTCCGAACACGCGAATCTGGAGCGGATGTTCCGCCGCTTCACGGTCCTTGCGCAGCGCCGTCAGCAGGTCGCCGGCACGCTCTCCGGCGGCGAGCAGCAGCAGCTGGCCATCGCCCGCGCGCTCATGGCGGAGCCTCGCGTGATCCTCTATGACGAGCCCTCGCTGGGTCTCGCTCCGAGGATCGTGGACCAGATCTTCGAGCTCATCGGTGAGCTGCGCGACGAAGGGGTGACGTCCCTGCTGGTCGAACAGAACGCCCGACGGGCGCTCCGGCTTGCCGACCGTGGGTACGTCCTGTCGGCCGGCCGGGTGGTCGCGCACGGGACATCGTCCGAGATCCAGGCCAGAGACCTCACTCGACTCTATTTCGGCGATCTGGGAGCGGACTGACGTGGCCATCGATGCGCTGCTCCAGCAGCTGATCAACGCCCTGTCGCTGGGCAGCATCTACGCCCTGCTCGCCCTGGGCCTGGCGATGGTTTACAGCACCCTCGGGATCCTCAACTTCGCCTATGGCGAGCTGATCACGATCGCGGGCTACACGATGTTCTTCGCCAGCGAGGCGGGACTGCCCTTCGTCGCGATGGCCGCGCTCGGCGTGGGCGCGGCGGGTAGCGCATCGGTGGTCATGCAGTTCGTCGTGTTCCGGCCGTTGCGCGGCGCCAACTTCGTGACCCTCCTGTTTGCCTCGTTCGCCCTGTCGCAGGTGCTCCAGGGACTGTTCCGGCAGGCCATCTCACCACGCTCGAAGGGCATCCCGACGCCCGACCTGTTCAGCGACTTCCTGACCATCGGCGACCTGCGCATCGGCGTCCTGGCCCTGATCACCCTGGGCGTCGCCCTGGCGGCGATGGTCCTGCTCCTGCTCTTCATGCGCGGGTCTCGCGCCGGGCTGCACATGCGCGCCGCGGCACTCGACCTCACGACCGCGCGGCTCCTCGGCGTGCGCGCGAACCGGGTGATCCCCCTCGCCTTCCTCGTCTCGGGGCTGCTGGCGGGCGTGGGTGGGGTGCTCTGGATCGCCCGGACGACGACCGTCAGTCCGGGCACCGGGTTCACCCCGATCCTCGTGTCGTTCGTGGCCATCGTCCTGGGCGGACTCGGCAGCATCCCGGGCGCGGTCATCGGTGCCTTCGTGTTCGGGGCGCTGGAGATCCTGCTCCAGGCCTACCTGCCGGGCTCCATCGTGCCGTTCCAGTTCGCCCTCGCGCTCATGGCCGTGGCGGTCGTCCTCTATGTGCGCCCGGAAGGGCTCCTGGGGCGGCACGTGGAGGTCAAGGTGTGACGGTCCTGCGCTGGCTCGACCGGTCGCGCAGGGAAGCCCTGCTCGGCAGCGCCCTCACGGGTCTGGTGCTGGTCGTCGTCACCGTCGGCCTCGTTGCGAGCGGGGACTCGACGCTCAGCGGCACCGCTGTCGTGTTGCTGGTCAGCGTGACCCTGGTGACGTCGCTGCAACTGTTCATCGGCAACAGCGGGATCCTGTCCTTCGGCCACGTGGCATTCATGGGCACGGGTGCCTACCTGACGGCTGTGCTGACCATCCCGAGCGCCGTGCGTCAGACGCAACTGCCCGACCTGCCCGCGGTCCTGCTTGGGATCGAGCTCGGCGTGCTCCCGGCGATCCTCGTCGCGGCGGTGTTCTGTGCCCTGATCGGCCTGGTCGTGGGCGCCGTACTCGTGCGCATGAACGTCAACGCCCTGGTCATGTCCACGCTGGCGCTCCTCATCGTGGCGTTCACCCTGATGCTGAACTGGAGCGCCCTGACCCGCGGCGGCCAGGGGGTGTTCGGGATCCCTCGGCTGACCAGCCCGTGGGTCGCCCTGGTCGCCGCCCTGGTCTTCGTCCTCGTCGCCCGCATGTTCAAGGCTTCAGGCGCCGGCCTGCGCCTGCGCGCGTCGCGCGAGGACGAACTGGCCGCTCGCGCCGTCGGGATCGATGTGCCAGGGGTGCGCCTGGTGGCGTTCGTCCTGAGTGCCGCGATGATGGGTGCGGCCGGCAGCCTGTGGGCACTCAACGTGCTCGCCTTCGACCCCGATCAGTTTTCCTTCGCGATGACGTTCTCGTTGCTCGCGATGCTGGTCGTCGGCGGCAAGGAGAGCGTGCTCGGCGCGGTCGTCGGCGCGATGGTCGTGGTCGTCATCACGGAACTGCTGTCCAGGGTGGAGCAGGGCGTGGTCATCGGGTCGTTCGAGTTGCCGCGCATCACCGGTACGGTCCAGTTCGCGCTGGCGGCGCTCATCATCGTCGCCCTCGTCTGGCGCCCCGATGGCCTGGTCGGCAGACGCGAGGCGGAGGATCTGTGGCCGCGTCTCCGGACGCGCCTCGGATCGCGCCTCCGATCGCGCCTCGGGTCGCGCCTCGCCGTCGTGCGGGCCACGCCGGGGCCACCCGCACTCGCGCTCGAGATCGCTGCGGAAGGCGGTGACAAGCCCGTGCTGATCGGAACGGGCATCAGCAAGTCATTCGGCGGGATCCACGCCCTGGCCGACGTGAGCATCCAGATCCGCGCCGGCGAGATCCTGGGGATCATCGGACCAAACGGCTCGGGCAAGAGCACCCTGCTCAACGTCCTGTCCGGCGTCACCGCCCCCGATGCGGGCCGGGTGGTCCTGCGTGGCGAGGACATCACGGGCCTGCCGAGCCATGTGACCGCCCGTCGCGGGGTGACCCGGACGTTCCAGAACATCCGCCTGTTCAACCACCTGACCGTGCGCGAGAACGTGATGGCGGCGCACGGATCGCGCCCGGACGACGTCGATCGGTCGCTTGCCTCGCTGGCTCTCGCCGATGTCGGCCAGAGCGAGGCCGCCACGCTGTCCTACGGAAGGCAGCGGCGCCTGGAGATCGCTCGAGCGACGTCCACCCGACCGTCGGTGGTGCTCCTCGACGAGCCGGCCGCGGGAATGAACGAAGCGGAATCCGATGTCCTGATGGAGGACATCCGGGCGATCGCCCGCGATGACCGATGCGCGATCATCATCATCGACCATGACCTCCGACTCATCATGCGGCTGTGCGACCGGATCCAGGTCCTGGAGACCGGGCGGACGCTCGCGCTGGACACCCCGCGGGCGATCGCCGCGAACCCAACGGTGATGGCCGCGTACCTCGGCGACATGGTGGGCCTCGGTCTGGATGCCCAGCCCGCGGCCGGAGAAGGTGAGTAGGGATGGCCGACGACGAGATCGTGCTGCTGGGCTGGAGTGACTACGTGGGCCTCACGAGATGCCGCGGCGTCCCGGCGTCGGAGATCCCCGCTCGGATGGAACACGGGCTCGGCTGGGCGGCGGCCGGGCAGGCCCTCACGCCGTTCGCGGATATCGCCGCGAACCCGTGGGGTCCGATGAAGGAGGTCCGCCAGGTCCCGGTCCCCGACACCCACACCCGGGTGGACATGTGGGACGACGCACCTCCGTTCCACCTGTACCTGTGCGATTCGAGGAACCAGGATGGCAGCACCTGGGAGTGCTGTACCCGTGGGTTCATGAAGGCAGCCCTTGACGACTTCAGGCGCGAGACCGGTCTGCAGGTCCTGGCGGCGCTCGAGCATGAATTCACCCTCGTTGGCGATGGTCTCCTGCCCGGGCCGCCGTTCTCATTGGAGGCCATGCGCATAGCCGCGACGCTCACTGGGGACATCAGTACGGCCCTCCGGCTGGCGGACCTCGAGCCGGAGACCGTGGAGCCCGAATACGGCTATCTCCAGTACGAGGTCACCACGTCCCCTGCGCTGGGTGCATCGGCTGGGGACCGGGCGATCATCACCCGCGAACTCATCCGCGAGGTCGCCCGTCGCCGCGGCCAGCGCGCCACATTCAGCCCCAAGCCACGCCTGGATGGCGTCGGCAACGGGGCGCACGTGCACTTCAGTTTTCGGGACGCAGACGGGCGCAACGCCGCATACGACGAGCACGGCATCGGCGGGGCCAGCCCGGTCGCCCAGCAGTTCATCGCGGGGGTCATCCGGCACATGCGGGCGATGACCGCCCTGGTCGCACCGAGCCCGGTCTCCTATTACCGACTCGGTCCCCATCACTGGTCGTGTGGCTACGCCAGTTTCGGGATTCAGAACCGCGAGGCGGCGATCAGGATCTGTCCATCCCCGATCCAGGATCCGGTCCGGGCAGCGCGGAGCTACAACATGGAGCTTCGAGCGCCGGACGCCACGGCGAGTCCGTACATGGTCATCGGCGCCCTCGTGCGGGCCGGCCTGGAAGGCATCCGCGACGGCCTGCCGCTGCCGGCCGCGTGTGATCAGGATCCGGCGGACCTGTCCGATGCCGAGCGCGACGCTCTGGGGATCCTGCCGTTGCCGTCCTCGCTGGGAGAGGCCCTCGATGCCCTCGACGCGGACGAGCGCGCCCGGGCCTGGCTCCCTGCCCTGATGTACGAGTCCTACGTCGCGGTGAAGCGCGCGGAGATCGCCCTCGCGGAGGCGCTGGAACCCGCCGAGGTGTGCCGTCGCTACCAGGATGTGTACTGACGAGGGCACGGTCCAGCCGGCCCGGCGTGCTGCCGCGACGGCCCGGCGCGTCTGCCGCGAGACCCCGGCGCGGCTGCCGCGAGCGGCCGCGAGCGGCCCGCGCGGTGCAAGCCTCAGATGCACATCCGGCATAGCCGTGCACGATCGCTCGCCCAGATCGACACCGATGTCAGTGTGGGCATCGATCCACGAGGGGTTCGTTCGGAATGTGCATCTACAGCTTGCATCCATCGGAAACTCGGGCCGGCTCGGCGTGCGTCTGCGACTCGATGGTTCGCTCCATCAAGTGCCCGCCATGAAAGGCGAGCCAGCAACCCAGGTTACTGGTATGGTGGCCATATGAAGGTCACAATGGATCTGGATGCCGACCTGTACCGAGCGGTCAAGGTGGAAGCCGCTCGGACGGATCGGAGCGTCCGCGAGGTCGTGGATGAGGCGCTGGAGGCCTGGCTGGACGCGTCGGAACGTCGAGAAGACCGCGAGTCTGCCAAGGCTGCGCTCGCTGAATACCAGCGGGATGGCGGAACGTCAGCCGAGGCGTTCCTGGGCACCCTGGCCGCTGAGACGAAGGCGACCTACGGGCCGGACGGGGCGTGACCGACGGCCGCTACCGTGTGGAGATCGCGCCCGCCGCGCAGCGGCAGTTCCGCCGCCTGCCACCCGGTGATGCGGCCCGGCTCCGGGGCCCGATCCTAGCCCTGGCCATCGAGCCGCGCCCAGCCGGCGCGGGGAAGCCGACCGCCACGGATTTCTGGCGACTCAGGGTCGGCGACCTTCGGATCGTCTACCTGATCGACGAACCGGGGCGGCTCGTCATCGGTCTGAAGGTCGCCCGTCGCTCCGAGCGGTCGTACCGGAGACTCGGCACGCGTTGATCGGGGTCGCGACGTTGCGCCGAGGCGTAGCCTTTGGGCCATGCGCTTCCTCGTCGCACGCAACCCAGACCCCGACTCAAGCCTGCCGTACCTCGTTCGCCTACCGATCGACGGCGGCATGATCCTCAAGGTTCACGACACGTGGCCACGGACGGCCCGCGTGTTCTGCGCCCGTGCCGATGCCTGGCCGGCTGACGCGGAGATCCTGGAAGATGTGGGTGTATTGCTCTGCCGGAGGCGCGGCCCGGCCATCGACCTTGTGCTGGATCGTCCGCGCGAAGACCGCTCCCAATTCGTGATCACGACGATGCGCGGCGGGCGCGAGGGGATCTTCTGGCAGACCCGCAAGGTCGTCGGCACCGCGCGTCCCGGGGCAAGGATCCCTGGTCGCAGGGCGAGCGGCCTCACCGACCTGGAGATCGTCATCGATACTCGAGAACGCTACCCCTTCCGCTTCGCGAAACAGCAGGCGACGACGAGCCGTGCGGCGTTGATCGCGGGCGACTACGCCGTCCGTCGATCCGACGGGTCGATCATCGCCGTCGTCGAACGCAAGGCGCTCGATGATCTGGCGAATTCGCTCAACAACGGCACGCTCGTCTTCGAACTCGCGAAGCTCGGCGAGGTGCACCGCGCGGCGATCGTCGTGGAGGAGCGCTATTCGTCGCTCATCAAGCACGCATACGCGCCGGCTGGCTTCCTGCCCGACATGCTTGCCCGCGTGGAAGTCCGGTACCCGGAGATCCGCATCGTCTTCGCCGAGACTCGCCCACTTGCCGAGGAGTGGACATTCCGGTACCTCGGCGCCGCTGCCGCAGAAGATCTCCAAGGATCTTCCTGACCGCTCACGGCGCCTCAGGAGGCGACCAGCTTCTTGTACTTGATCCGGTGCGGCTGGTCCGCCGCGGACCCCAGCTCCTTGTGCCGGAAGGCCTCGTAATCGGTGACGTTGCCCTCGAACCAGCGGACCTGGCTATCGCCCTCGAAGGCCAGGATGTGGGTCGCGATCCGGTCCAGGAACCAGCGATCGTGCGAGATGACGACGGCGCAGCCGGGGAACGACTCCAGGCCCGCCTCGAGCGCCCGGAGCGTGTCCACGTCCAGGTCGTTCGTCGGTTCGTCGAGGAGCAGCACGTTGCCGCCGGACTGGAGCAGCTTGGCCAGGTGCACGCGGTTGCGCTCACCACCGGACAGCTTGCCGACGAGCTTCTGCTGGTCCGTCCCCCGGAAGTTGAACGAGGCCACGTAGGCACGGGCCGGGATCTCGCGGTTGCCGACCTTGACGAACTCGACGCCCTGAGTGATCTCCTGGAAGACCGTATTGTCCGCCACCAGGTCGTCGCGGCTCTGATCCACGTAGGCGAGCTGCACGGTGTCGCCGATCACGATCGAGCCGGCGTCCGGCGCCTCCTGCCCGACGAGCATCCGGAAGAGCGTGGTCTTGCCTGCGCCGTTGGGCCCGATGATGCCGACGATGCCGGCCCGTGGCAGCGAGAACGTCAGGTCCTCGACGAGCAGACGGTCGCCGTAGCCCTTGCGCAGGTCCTGGACTTCGATGACGGTGTCGCCGAGGCGCGGCCCGGGTGGGATGGCGATCTCCAACTCGCGCGTCTGGTCCTTGTTGTCGTTGGCCTCGGCGAGCAGCTTCTCGTACGCGGAGAGGCGCGCCTTGCCCTTGGCCTGGCGCGCCTTCGCGCCCATGCGCACCCACTCGAGCTCGCGAGCGAGGGTGCGCTGGCGGGCATCGACCGACTTCGACTCCTTCGCCATTCGGTCGAGCTTCTGCTCGAGCCAGCTCGAGTAGTTACCCGAGAACGGCATTCCGCGCCCGCGATCGAGCTCCAGGATCCACTTCGCGACGTTGTCCAGGAAGTAGCGATCGTGGGTGACGGCGACGACCGTGCCCGCGTACTCGTCGAGGAATCGCTCCAGCCACTCCACGGACTCGGCGTCGAGGTGGTTGGTCGGTTCGTCGAGGAGCAGCAGGTCGGGGTGCTGGAGAAGCAGCCGACAGAGCGCCACGCGACGCTTCTCGCCGCCGGACAGGGTCGTGACGTCAGCGTCGTCGGGCGGGCAGCGCAGGGCGTCCATCGCGATGTCGACGTTCCGTTCCAGGTTCCACGCGTCGGCGGCCGCGATCCTGTCCTCGAGCGCGGCCTGCTCGGTGCCGATGGCGTCGTAGTCGGCGTCCGGATCGGACCACTTGGCCATCACCGAGTTGTACGCATCGATCAGGTCCTGGACCGGGCGCACGCCGTCGAGGACGTTGCCCTTGACGTCCTTGCCCGGGTCGAGCTCGGGTTCCTGGCTCAGGTAGCCGACGGTGAAGCCAGGCGTGAGGCGGGCCTCACCTGAGAACCCGTCGTCGAGCCCGGCCATGATCCGCAGCAGGCTCGACTTGCCCGCGCCGTTCGAGCCGATGACGCCGATCTTGGCGCCCGGATAGAACGAGATCGAGATGTCCTCGAGCACGGTCCGATCGGGCGGATAGTGCCGGGCCAGCTTGTACGAGGTGTAGATGAATTCGGAAGGCATGGGCCGCCTAGGGTAGCGGCTCCACGCGCATCTCGATGGGCGGCCCCAGGGCAGGCCGCGGCCGATCGCGGTCGGCGCGATGCGGGATCGACAGTTCGGCCGATCAGGCCCGCGTCAACCCGGGTCGCCGGATCCCGGAGGCCGACGGGCCGCCGCGATGATGGCGGCCGCCGAGCGATCGATGTCGGCCTCCGTGGTCGACCAGTTGATGACCGAGATGCGCATCGCGGCCATGCCCTGCCAGACCGTGCCGCCAAGCCAGCAAGTGCCGTCGTCCTGCACGGCCTTCACGACCTCCCGTGTCCACGCATCGGCGCCGGCCGCGTCGCCACCGTCGGGCGGCGTGAACCGGACGAGGACCTGGTCGAGCACGACGTCGTTGAGCACCTCGATGCCGTCGTCGGTCGCACGCAGGGCATCGGCCATCCGCTCGGCCAGTCGGCAGCACCGGGAGATGAGTCCGGCGACGCCGTCCCGCCCGAGCGATCGAAGTGCGGCATACGTGGCGAATCCGCGGGCGCGGCGTGAGTACTCGGGCACCCATCGAAACTCGTCGCGCTCGGCCTGGCCGTAGGTGATGTAGGCCGCACTCGGGGGCGACATCGCCGCCGAGTGGGCCGCCGGGTCACGCACGAACGCGTAGCCGCAGTCGTACGGCACGTTCAGCCACTTGTGGCCGTCCGTCGCCCACGAGTCGGCGCCCTCGTGGCCGGCCAGCAGATGCCGCCGCTGCGGGTCAGCCGCGGCCCACAGGCCGAACGCTCCATCGATGTGGATCCACGCCGATGGACAGCGCGCCCGGATCAGCTCGATCGCCGGGCCGATCGGATCGAATGAGCCGGTGTTCACATTCCCGGCCTGGAGGCACACGATGAGCGGCGTGTCCGCGCCCGGCAGCGCGGCCTCGAGCGCGTCGAGGCGCATCCGACCCTGGTCGTCGCTCTCGACGGAGACAGGGCGAGCCCGGCCAAGGCCCAGGAACTGGAGGGCGGTGGGGATCGTGGCGTGCGTCTCCGACCCGGCGATCACGGTGATCTCCGGCGCCCCGACGAGGCCGCGCTCCTCGACATCCCAGCCGACGTGCGCGAGGACGGCGTGGCGCGCCGCCGCAAGACAGGTGAAATGGGCCATCTGGCAGCCCGTCGTCAGGCCCACGCTGGTTCCCTCCGGGAGCCCGAGGAGGTCCACCAGCCACGCGCAAGCGACCTCCTCGACCACCGACGCGGCCGGTCCGGCGGCGAAGATTCCCGCATTCTGGTCCCACGTCGAGGTCAGCCAGTCGGCCGCCAGCGCCGCGGGCAGGGAGCCACCGATGACGAAGCCGAAGTAGCGCGGCCCGGGGATCGCGAGCAGGCCGGCATCGGCAGCCTGGGCCAGGTGCTCGATGACGTCCACGGCCGGGACACCGTCGCTGGGCAGAGGACCGCCGAGTGCCGCCAACAACTGGTCGCGGGTGGCCGTCGCCCCGACGGGCCGCTCGTCGAGCGACTCCAGGAACCCGATGGCCAGTTCCGTGGTCCGGCGCAAAAGGTCCGGATCGGCGATCCGGTTCGTGGAGCCAGTGGCCTCGGTCGTCATCGCGTTCTCCCATGGGTGTGCTGCCCTGCCCGGCGCTGGTTGTGTGCCCAGCCTACGGCCTGCGACCCCTTGGGTATTGACGCGGCAGACGGCTGGGCGCAAGCCTCAGATGCACTTCTCGCACAGCCGTGCACGATCTCTCGCCCAGATCGACACACCTGTCAGTGTGGGGATCCGACCACGAGGGACTCGTCCCAAAGCTGCATCTACGGCTTGCATCGCGAAGCCGCGCCCCTCAGCCGGGTAGGTTGCTCATGGTGCACGACTCGAAGACCTTGGGGATTGACGCGGCAGACGCAGGCCCGTAGGCTCGTGGCAAGTCATCAGACGACTGATGACGATGGGATCCAGCGTACATCCGTGGCAGGTCGGCGAGTGGCGGAGGGCGATCCATCTACGCGATCGGATGCGATCTCGGGTCCCAGAGCCTGAAGGGCGTGCTCCTTGGGCCGGCTGGCGACGTGCGCGCGCAGGCGTCCGCGTCCTATCGCGTGGACTACCCGCACGACGTCTGGGCGGAGCAGGATCCTGCCCTGTGGCAGGCGGCGATCGCGCAGGTCGTGGCGCGCCTCCGGGCGGACGCCGGCGTCGAGGCCACCGACATCGGCGCCATCGGGTTCGCCTGCCAGGTCGACGGAGTGGTCGCCGTCGATGACGCTGCTCGGCCGCTGCGCCCCGCGATCCTGTGGATGGACCGGCGCGCCGCGCTCGAGGCGGAGCTCGTGCGGACCAGGATCGATCCCGACGAGGTGCGGGCGATCAGCGGCTTGAACCTCGACGCGTACCACTGCGGCCCCAAGATCGCCTGGATCCGGGCCAACGAGCCCGAGGTCGCAGCCCGAGCCAGCGCCTACCTCGTACCCGGCAGCTTCCTCGTCGAGTGGTTGACCGGCGAGCGGCTCGTGGATCACGCGAACGCCTCGTCCACGATGCTCTACGACGTCTCC
>JANOTJ010000005.1:0-2930 GCA_031416295.1 Chloroflexota bacterium | reverse complement strand
GCGCCCTCGACGGCCTTGCTCCAGGCGGCAGCCGAGGACATCGGTCAGGTACACCTGCTCGCCACCCAGTGGGGCGATCAATTCACGAACGTCAACGACTTGCCATGGGGCTCGATGTCGGACCCGAGCGGCCGTCACACGGTCGTCCTGGGCACCGAGAACCGGCACAACGTGCTGGGCCACCTGGGCCTCCTTGGGGCCCGTCAGCCGGTTCTGCCGATGTCCACCGGGGGCGCCCCCGAGGGCCGCATCGGCGATGCGCTGACCGAACTCCTCGCGGACTGGGCCGACCGCTGCCACGCCCGAGATGGCCTGGTGGTGGCCGCGCACTTCCCGCTGCCGTTCGCGGAGATCGCCACGGACATCGTGACCGGCCGTATCGACGCGGTCGAGATGCAGGTGTTCGCGCCGGGCCTCGACAATCCCTCGATCCTCGAGTGGTATCGCTTCCTCGACTGCGGCTACCGACTGCCGGTGCTGGGCGGGACGGACAAGATGTCGGCGGGGGTCCCCGTCGGGGCGGTCCGGACCTACGCCCGCCTGGACCCGGATACGGCGCCGACGTTCGAATCGTGGTCGAGAGCGGTTCGGGCCGGCCGGACCTTCGCCACGTCCGGGCCCGTGATCGAGCTGACGGTCGATGGGCGGGAGCCGGGTGACGTCCTGTCGCTGCCCGCCGCCGGAGGGCGTCTGGAGGCGCATGTTCGCGTGCGCGCTGCGCAACCGGTGATCAGTGCCGTGGAGATCGTGGTCAACGGCGAGATCGTGGCGTCCAGCGAGGCGACGACGGCAGCCACCGACCTCAGCCTCACGACGCCCATCGAGATCCGATCAGGCGCGTGGATCGCGGCTCGTTCGCGAAGTGACCACGAGATCCACTCGGCGTTCAGCACGAGCATGGCCTCCCACACCTCGCCGATCTACGTCGAGGTCCTGGATCGTCCGCTGTTCAGCGCGAACGCCGCGGCGGGCATCCTGGACATCATCGAGGGGACGCTGCGCTGGGTCCGCGACATGGCGGCAGTGGCGGGCCCGACGGATCGGAGCAGGATGGTCGATCTGATCGCCGCCAGCGCAACGGCCATCCGTCAACGGATCGACGACGCATCGAGAGAGGTTCAGACGTGAAGATCGCCCTTGATCCGTACATGTTCCGCGGTCTGCCCTTCGCCGACGTGTGCCGGATGGCGGCGGACATCGGGTACGAAGCGATCGAGCTCTCGCCGCGGGCCGACTTCATCCCCTTCTTCAACCACCCGCGCGCCGACCGCGCCAGGGTGGCGGAGTTCCGGGCCGCACTCCGCGAGACCGGCATGGAGCTCTCGTCGGTCCTGCCGCTGTATCGCTGGTCGAGCCTCGATGAGGACGAACGGCTGGCCGCCGTCCGGTATTGGAAGCGGGCCATCCAGCTGGCCGTCGAGCTTGGCGCCACCGTCATGAACTCCGAGTTCAACGGTCGCCCGGAGGCGGCGGCGGCCAGCGAAGCGCAATTCTGGCGCTCGCTGGAGGAGCTCCTGCCGATCTTCGAACGCGAGGGCATCAAGCTCAACCTCGAGGCCCACCCCGACGATTTCATCGAGCGCAATGACGCCGCCGTGGACCTGATCCGGGGCATCGATTCGGCGGGCGTCGGCTACGTGTACTGCGTGCCCCACACCTTCCACCTCGGCGACGACATCGCGGCCATGATCGAGTACGCGGCGCCGGTGCTCGCCCAGGTTCACATCGCGGACGTCTTCGACCATCGCGCCTCATCGGGCCTGCGCTACATCGTCAACCCTCCGGGGTCCACGGCGCGGGTCCACCAGCACCTGGACATCGGCCAGGGCGAGGTGGACTGGGAAGCCTGCTTTGGGGCCCTCCGCCGCGTTCGTTTCGACGGGATCCTGACGAGCTGCGTCTTCGCCTGGGAGGAGCGGGCCGCCGAATCGTCGCGGTTCATGCTGGAGCGGATCCGGCACTTCCTGGACACGACATCAGCCGAACCATCCACTGTGAGGGCCATCCAGCCATGAACGCGCACGTCGGTATCGGCCTGGTCGGCGCCGGGCGGATGGGCTCCATCCACGCCCGAACGGTCCACAGAAGCGTGCCCCAGGCGAGGCTTGTCGGGATCGCGGACGTCCAGGTCGAAGCGGCCACCCGCCTGGCGTCGCAGCTCGGCGAGCCGCCCGTCTTCGACTCGATCGAGGCGCTGCTGGAGACCCCGGGTCTGGACGCGGTCCTCATCGCGACGTCGTCGAGCCGACACCTCGAGATGGTCCAGCTCGCCGCACGGGCGGGCAAGCACATCCTGTGCGAGAAGCCGATCGCGCTGACCCTCGCCGACACCGATGCCGCGATCGAGGCTGCGAACCGGGCCGGGGTCCGGCTCCAGGTCGGTTTCATGCGCCGCTGGGAACCCGACTACGTTCGCGCGAAAGCCCGCCTCGCATCGGGCGAGTACGGGCGGCCGATGCTGTTCAAGTCCCTTCAATTCGACCCTGAGCCGCCGCCGCTCGCTTTCGCCGACCCGGCCGTCAGCGGCGGGATCATGATCGACATGGGGATCCATGAGTTCGACCTCGCCCGATGGCTGATGGCCGACGAGGTGGTGGAGGTCCATGCGTACGGGTCCACGTACGCCCACCCCGACCTCGAGTCCGTCGGCGATGTCGATAGCGCCGTGATTAACCTGCGCTTCGCGAATGGGTCGACCGGCAGCGTCGAACTGGCCCGGAACACGACCTACGGGGAGGATGTTCGGACGGAAGTGCTGGCCACGAACGGTTCGGTCTGGGTCGGGTTGTTGTCCGCCACCCAGGGTGCATCGAGTGGCGGGGCTGTGCGTGGCGCCGTGTCCGTGGATGCCCTGGATGCGTCGATCCCGCGCTTCGCGCAGGGGCTCGCGGCACAGGCCCGTGGATTCGTCCAGGCCATCCTGGAGGACT
>JANOTJ010000004.1:0-29236 GCA_031416295.1 Chloroflexota bacterium | reverse complement strand
TACCGCTCGACCTACCTGCGCTCGTCGTCGAGCACCGCCAAGCTCGTCCGGACCGGGGTCGTGGCCCGCCGGATCGCGATCGTGGCCACGACCTGTCCGACGTGCGGGACGGTCAAGGTCTACTGGGGCTCGACCCTCCTGCGCACGATCAAGCTGACTTCGGCCACGACCGTCCACAAGAAGGTCATCGCCGTGACGACGTTCACGAGCGCTCGCACGGGCACGCTCACGATCAGGATCAGCTCCAGTGGCCGTCGGGTCGTCATCGATGGCGTCGCCATCCGGCGGAACTAGCGCGGCGCCTCGCGTCTGCCGTCAATGGCGTCGTTGGCACAGGGTTTGAACATCCGACACCGATCGCGCAGTCGTCCTTCGACCCGATTCCTGATGCCTCCTTTCAGAGATACCACGGGCACGGGATTGAGCACAGGCCGACACCTGGAGAGGGGTACGGATCCTCGCCGACGATGACGACCCTGACTTCGCCGGGCGGCGTCATCTCAAGGGCCCGGAAGATCTGCCCTTCGGGAGGGTAGATCTCGTCAGGGTGGTCACGGCGGGCTTCTGCCACGTAGCGGCTCGTCTTTGCGAACTCGTCTGACTCGGTCACGTGGGCCAAAGCCTCGTCCCAGGTGGGAGGTATCAGATTCGCATCGCCTAGCTGCCAGCGTCCCGCTTCTCAGTGTCGGCGAGTTTCTTGCGGGTGGCCTCGCGGGTGCGCCCAGATGGCCTTCGACGGGGTGATCGCCAAGCGGCCGGTCAAACACGGGGTGCATCCCCGCCGCTCCGTGCATCGACCAATGACCTCAGAGCCACTCAGCGAGGCGCGACCCGAGGACGCGAGCGACGCGCCACCCCTCGAAGTATCCACGCTTCAAGGCGTCCTGGCGATCATCCTCATCGTGGTCGGCACCATCCTCACGGTCGCGAGGTTCATCCACGACCTCACCTAATGCGGACAACGAAACGAGCCCGACGCTCGGATGGCGTCGGGCTCGTTGTCTGTCTCGGCGGGAACTAGATGGGTCGCACGTCCACGTCGGTCGACGCGCGGACACTGTGGAAGCCGAGACGCATCAGGTCCTCGACGGCGCGACCGATGATCGCGTCGATGTCGCGGCGGGCTCGCTTCTCGACCTTCTTCTCGCGGCCGCTCTCGGCGTACACGTCGAAGGTCAAGAAGAGGACTGCGTCGTTGTCCTCGTAGAGCGAGCCGCTGAGGTGGACGAGCTTCTTCTCTGCGGGCATGGCACCCCTTTTCGATGCTACCGCTCGGTCACACGACCGAGCCCACACAGAGACGGCGCTCCTTTCCACTACGAGACGGACGCGGAGCGTAGCGCACATTCGGCGTTTTGTGCCATCGAAGTTGAGCGGCGGATAAGCGGCGACCCGTACTCTCCACACGGGCCGCGCTCCGCGCCCGGACGGTCGATCTCGCGCCCGCCCGACCCGTGGGCACTTGACATTAGAGCGGCTCTAACGTCTAACGTTCTGATCATGCGCATCAGCGACCTCGCGACAAGTCTCGGCACGACGGCCCACGCCATCCGCTTCTACGAGCGGAACGGCCTGCTCCCGAAACCTGCGCGGGGCCACAACGGCTACCGCGACTACTCCGACGCGGACGCATCCCGGCTTCGCCTCCTGGTCGGCCTCCGACAACTCGACCTGCCTCTCGGGCAGGCGGCCGACCTGGCGACGCTCTGCGCCGCCGGGCGTTGTGACGAAGTCTCCGACGAGTTGAAGCTCCTGCTCGCCGAAAAGCGTCGCGAGCTTGCGCGACGAATGGACGAACTGCGGTACCTGGACGGACGTCTTGCCCATCTGGCGGGTCAGCTCGCCGCGGGTGAGCCGCCCCGTCCGCTGATCATGGAGAAAGGAGGACGGACGTGACGAGTTGTCAGAGCTGCTGCTGTGAGCATCACTGCTGCGGCTGCGCGAAGAAGTAAGCAACAACGGGCTCCTCATCCGAGGGGCCCGTTGCTATGTCAACGTCTCCGGTGGATGACATTTCATCCACGACCACGGCACCCTGCCCGCATGTCGCGCGGCAGCTCTCGCGCGTTCGAGGATCTCCACGGGCTTAAAGGAGAGGCGGGAGATCTGAGAGCTTGGCGAGCACGACCGTGCCGAGCCGCTCCGCGAGACCCGTTCGCTTCGCGTGCGACGCTACGGCCTTGTCGGTCACGACGATGTCGCAATAGGGGAGCGTTGATCCGAGTGCATCGATGTCCGTGATGTCGTTCGGCTTCCAGCGGTGACCGGGATCTCGGTGGTACTCGGTCTTGATGGTGACGGCTACATCGAAGCTGGGCATCGAGTTCAAGGTACGGACGGTCTCCTCCGCATCGGGAAACCCCTCCTCGAGTGATGTCACCCCGCGGTCGTTCATGCCCTTCCAGAGGTGTGAGTTGACCTCGATGATCACCTCGCGGGCGGTGACCACATCGCGGATGCGGCCGCGGCGCCAAGCCGGATCCGCGTTGAGCCGGGCGACCTGCTCAATCTCCTGCTGCGCGCGACGCTCGGCTACTTCGAACGCGGCCCTCGGGTTCCACCCAGACGCGCGCATCTCCGGCTCCTCCTCGGGCGTCGGTCCGTCGAGGACGCTGCGGTTCAGGCCGAGCTGGTTCTCCCACAGGATGCGGTCGAATGCTTCGGGTCCGCCGGGGTGCTTGGCACGAACCTCCTCGGTCGCGTCCGCGCCGGTCTCGATGTCGCGAATGACGATGCCGCCGTTCATCCCGAAAGCCCGCATGACGCCCCAGTCGATGTACGTCATCTCGTTGATCGGATCGCTGCTCGGGCCAAGGCGGGCGTCGAGCATGGTCTCGATCTCATGGACGGACACGACCGCCCGCGACGTCACCACCATGAACCCCGATACGCGCTCGATGACTTCCCGAAGGTCACGCCGCTGGCGATACGTCCCAATCTTGGACACCTCAAAGTAGATCGAGTCCGAGATTGGGAACATGGCCGCGCCACGGCTCGCGGCGGCGTCGCACGCGGCGAGCGCCTCCTTGAACTCGTCGCCGCCAATGTGTCCCGCCTGCGCCTTCGACAGCGACACCCAGTGGTTGAGGTCGAGGTAGACGAGCTTCGGCGGTCGAGCCGGCACGGAGAGCTTCGTCGGCCAGAGGTAGGTCACTCGTCGGCGTCGCGCTTTTCGGTCTCGGCGATCCGCTTGCGGTTCTCCATGTTCGGGCGCATGGCGTCGGACATCCCCGCCATCGGCGGGTCGGGCCGCTGCTTCCGTCGCGGCCGCTCCTTGCGGGCCTCCTCGCGCGCCGCCATCCTCGCCGCGATGGTGGCCTCGTATCCCTGATCGCCTGGGATGTAGTAGCGACGACCGACCAACTCATCGGGAAGGTATTGCTGCTCCACGTCGTCGCCCTCAAAGTCGTGAGGGAACTTGTAGCCGACCCCGATGCCGTGCGCCCTCATCCGACGATCACCCGCCGAGCGAAGGTGGTTCGGCACGGGGAGTGACCCGTGTTTGAGGACATCCGCCATCGCCGCGCCATACGCGCGCCCGATGGAGTCGCTTTTAGGAGACGACGAAATATAGACCGTGGCCGGGGCGGGGGCGTACTGCGCCTCCGGCAGGCCGATGTGGTCGAGCGCCTGGGCGGCCGCCACGGCGACCTGGAGGGCCCGTGGGTCGGCGTTGCCGACGTCCTCGGACGCACTGATGATCAACCGCCGGGCGATGAACCGCGGGTCCTCGCCGGCGGCGATCATCGCGGCCAGCCAATACAGGGCGGCGTCCGGGTCGTTGCCGCGCAGGCTCTTGATGAACGCGGACGCGGTGTCAAAGTGGCCGTCGCCGGCCCGGTCGTAGGCGAGCACGCGCTGCTGGGCGGCGGCTTCCACGTCCTCGAGGCGCGGACTGACCCGGCCGTCGGTGTCGCGGACGTCCTCGGCCTCGGCGATGGCCACGGCACCTTCCAGCACGTTGAGGGCACTTCGGGCGTCACCGCCGGCGAGACCGACCAGGTGCTCGAACGCCGGGTCATCGATGGCGACGCCGCCGTCGGGTCCGAGTCGACCGGCGAGTCCGTGTTCCTCGTCTTCGATCGCGCGCCGCACGACGGTCGCGACGTCGTCATCGCTGAGCGGCTCCAGACGCCACACGCGCATGCGCGACAGGAGCGCCGCGTTGACCTCGAAATACGGGTTCTCCGTGGTCGCGCCGACGAGGGTGATCGTGCCGTCCTCGACCTGGGGCAGCAGCGCGTCCTGCTGGGCCTTGTTGAATCGATGGATCTCGTCGAGGAACAGGACGGTCCGGGCGCCGTGCAGGGCGATCCGGTCCTGGGCCTCGGCGATCAGCGCGCGGACGTCGGCGACGCCGGCCATGACCGCGCTCACGGTCGAGAAATGGGCACCGATCTCGCCCGCAAGTAGACGCGCGAGGCTGGTCTTGCCGGTGCCCGGCGGACCCCACAGCAGGATCGACGCGAGGTGGCCCCGGGCGATGCCTCGGCGCAGCGGACCGCGTTCGCCGACGAGGTGCGCCTGGCCGACGAATGCATCGAGATTGCGAGGGCGCATCCGGGCGGCCAGCGGCTGCCGCTCGGGCGGGGGCTGGAAGAGCGCCTCGGGACGGGCGCCGACGGGGCGCCGGGCTGCTGGCATGGCGCTGCTGATGGTAGCGCCGATTGCGGGCGGCTCAGGCGAAGCGGAACCCGGTGGCGGTGGCGAGGACCCAGAGCGCGATGAGCAGCACGATGAGGCCGCCGCCGACGATCGTCACCCGGCGCAGGTCGCGAGCGACGTAGCGATATTCCTCGGAGGCTCGAAGGGCGATCGATCCGCCGGTATTGACGCCCCCGTACTCGGCATCGCGACGAGTGCGTGTCCGGCGCGTCGCGGCCTCGGCCTGGCGCTCCGCGGCCACGATCTGCGCTTCAAGCTCGGCGGCGCGGGCCTCCTCGTCGGCGGTCAGGGTCGCGGGGCGCGAGGTGATCGCGGTCGTCGGTCGGGCGAGCGTCCGCTGGAGCGGGGCGCGCTGGCCGGGCCGGGTCGTGGTGCCTCTGGCGCGCTTGGCCATGGTCTGCGGGAAACCTCCGGTGCGAGTGGCGGGTGGCTACGGGCCTGTCGGGCCCGCCAGCGCAGCCGAGGATAGCACCGGAGCGCGCTGGAACGTGGCGGTGCAGGTGCCCCTGCTAGACTCGGACGGCCCGTCGCGGCCTGTCCCGGCCCGTTCCCCGGAGGAGTTCGTCCCATCGACCTGAACGCTCTCGTCGCGCCGTATCTGGGCGTGATCATCGTGGTTCTCGTGCTCGCGGTGGCCGCGCTGTCGCTGGCACTCGGCGTGCTGACACGGCGGACGTCGCGTTCGAGTTCACGCCTTGCCGGCCTGACTCGGGGCGACGACGGACGCAGTCTCGCGGCCGTCCTCGATGCGCATCTGGACAAGGTCTACGCGGTCGCCCATGAGCTCGATGACCTGACGGCGCGGACGGTGGTCCTGGAGCGGGACATGCGCAGGGCCTTCGCGCGGGTCGGCCTGGTCCGCTACAACCCGTTCGAGGAGACGGGCGGAAACCAGAGCTTCGCGCTGGCCCTCCTGGATGCGGATGGCAATGGCTGGGTGCTCTCCAGCCTGCACGCCCGATCAGGCACCCGCGTGTACGCCAAGGCGATCACCCGTGGGCGGTCGGATGCGGCCCTGTCCGAGGAGGAAAGCGCGGCCATCGGCCAGGCCACGGGTGCGCTGACAGGCTAGGTGTCACGGGTATCGGCGATGGTTCGTGCATGGCCCCCATCGCTGCACCTGCACCCGGCATCCCGACGCGGCGGACCGCGTCCTCGGCGACCTCGCCCGTGACCCGCCCTAGAGCGCGGACGCGAAGACGCGAGCCGTCGAATCTCGATCAGCTCCCGGCATGGCGGGACCTCGTGCCCGTGATGGACGCGCCGTCCGCGGGCGGCCCGGGTTCGAGCGGGATGGAGGCCCTGCTCGGTGGGCTCAACCCGGACCAGCTCCGCGCGGTGACGCACGGTCAAGGGCCGTTGCTCGTGGTCGCGGGAGCGGGCACGGGCAAGACCCAGGTCATCACCCGGCGGATCGCGTGGCTGATCGCGTCGCGCCGGGCCCGGCCGTCGGAGATCCTGGCCCTCACGTTCACGGACAAGGCCGCCGATGAGATGGCGACCCGGGTGGACCAGCTCGTCCCGTACGGCTACACGGACACGGCGATCTCGACGTTCCATGCCTTCGGCGATCGGCTCATCCGCGAGTACGCGCTGGAGCTCGGCCTGCCTCCGGACGTGCGGGTCCTGTCGCGGGCCGAGGTCGTCATCTTCCTGCGCGAGCACCTGTACGCCTTCGATCTCGAGCGATACCGCCCGCTGGGCGACCCGACGAGGTTCCTGTCCGCCCTGGCTGGACTGTTCAGCCGCTGCAAGGACGAGGACATCAGCCCGGCGACCTACGCGGAGCATGCCGACCGGGTACGACTCGAGGCGGACCGGCTGCGGGCCGAGGCCCCACCGGAGGGCGAGCCGCAGGACACGGCGGACGCCGCGCTGGAGGAGGCCCGTACCCAGGCCGAGCTGGCCCGGGCGTATGCGACGTACCAGGAACTGCTCGCCGCCAACGGCTGCATCGATTTCGGCGACCAGGTCGCGCTGGCCCTTCGCCTGGTTCGTACGTCACCGGCCGCCCGATCGGCCATCGCCGGCCGCTTCCGGTACATCCTGGTGGACGAGTTCCAGGACACGAACAGGGCGCAGGCGGAGCTCGTGGCCGCGCTCACGGAACCGCATCGGAACGTGACCGTGGTGGGTGACGACGACCAGGCCATCTACGCGTTCCGGGGTGCCGCGATCGACAACATCCTGGACTTCGAGGCGCGCTATGGGAGTGCCCGCACGGTCGTCCTGCGGCGCAACTACCGGTCCCTGGCGCCGATCCTGGACGCGTCCTACCGACTCGTCCGCCGTAACGACCCGGACCGCCTCGAGGTTCGCAGCGGTATCGGCAAGCGCCTGCGCCCGGTCCGGACTCGCCGCGATCCGGCGCCCGTGCGCCTGGAGGCGTTCGCGACCGGGACCGAGGAGGCGGACTGGATCGCCGCCGACATCGCGCGGCGGATCGCCGACGGGGCGCGACCCCGAGACCACGCGGTGCTGGTCCGGGCGAATGGTCACGCCGATCCGATCCTGCGCGCCCTCAACGTCGCGGCCATCCCGTGGCGGTTCTCCGGAGCGTCAGGCCTGTATGGCCGGCCGGAGGTCCGGCTGCTGATGGCCTTCCTGCGAGCCGTCGCCGATCCCGACTCGAGCGTCGATGTCTACGCGCTGTGCAGCTCCGATCTCGTCGGGATGGACGCGCAGGACCTGGTGGCCATCGTCAACTCGGCGCGCCGCCGCAACCGGTCGATCTGGGCCGTCATGGAGGAGCTGCCCGAACAGCCCGGGCTGCTCCGCCTGCGGCCGACCACGCGGACATCGGTCGCGCGCTTCGTCGCGGATCTGCGCCGGTACCTCAGCCTCGCCCAGGAGCGACCCGCCGGCGAGGTCCTGTACGCCTATCTTCGTGACAGCGGGATGCTCATGCGCCTGGCGCGTTCGGAGACGGCCGGAGCGGAGGAGGGCCTGGCCAACGTGGCCCGCTTCTTTGACATCATCCGTGCCCAGTCGGCGCTGCTTGCGGACGACCGGGCGGTCTTTGTCGCGCGCCACCTGCAGACCCTCGTCGATGCCGGTGACGATCCGCCCACGGCGGAGCTCGACCCGAACGCCGACGCCGTGGCGGTCCTGACGGTCCACAAGGCGAAGGGCCTCGAGTTCCCAGTGGTGTACCTGCCGGGCCTCGTCGCCGGACGGTTCCCGGGTACCGGTCGGAGCGAGCCACTGGCCCTGCCCGACGGGCTCGGTCGGGGCGCTCCGATGACCTCCGAGCGCTCGCTCGCCGAGGAACGGCGGCTGTTCTACGTCGCGATGACCCGGGCCCGCGACGAACTCATCCTGTCGCACGCCGCGGACTACGGCGGAGCCCGGGCGCGGCGAATCTCGCCGTTCGTGCTTGAGGCACTGGACCTGCCCGTCGCCGCCGGTACGCCGGGAGCCGACGCCCGCGTCGCGACCCCAGGCGACCGGATCGCAGCGTTCGCGACGCCGAGTGTCCCCGTGGATGCGCCGCGCGGCCCGATCACGGAGCCGCTCGCCCTCAGCTTCTATCAGATCGAGGACTACCTGACGTGCCCGCGGAAGTATCAATACGGACATGTCCTCCGTGTGCCGTTGGCGCCCCATCACGCCCTGATCTATGGCGCGGCACTGCATAAGGCGGTCCAGCTTTTCCACCAGCGCCACGCCCGCGGCGAGGTCATGACCGAGGCCGAGCTCGAGCAGGTCCTGGTGAGCCATTGGTCGAGCGAAGGCTTCGTGAGCCGCGAGCATGAGGACGCGCGCCTCGAGACGGGCAAGGCCTCCCTGCGCCGGTTTCGCGAGGAACAGCTGCGCCCGGACGCCGTGATCCCGACCTACGTCGAGCGCGAGTTCAGCTTCATGCTCGGAGGCGATCGCATCCGCGGGCGCTGGGATCGAGTGGACATCGAGCCCATGGAGGCGCCGCCGGTTGCGGACGGGGACAGCACGGCGGTCGGGGCGACCGCCGTGGCCCCGTCGGCGGATGTCGTGTCGCCGACGCTGGGCATCCTCGGGCTGGAACGAGTCACCATCACTGACTACAAGTCGTCGGACGTGCGCGATCCGGTCAAGGCGCGGCAGCGCGCTCGGGATTCTCTCCAGCTCCAGATCTATGCGATGGGCTACGAGGCGATGACCGGCCGACTACCCGACGCCGTGTCCCTCCACTTCCTCGACTCGGGCCTCGTGGGCAAGGTGCCGGTCGAGGCCAGGCGTCTGGCCAGGGCGCGCGAGCGGATCGCGACAGCAGCGACCGGGATCCGGGCTCGCGACTACACACCGACACCGGATCGGCAGGCGTGCACGTGGTGCCCGTTCCGCGACATCTGTCCGGCGAGCGCGGCGGTGCCCAGTGGTCGATAGGGCATCCGCCCCAGTCGACACGCACGACGGGTGGCCGCATCGTGCCGTCTCCCGAGGCAAGGATCCGCGGGATATGGAGGCAACACGTCGAGCCATGCGATGGGAACGGGTCGTCCGGCCGTGGGCCACGACGACCGGACCGCAGCCCCTAGACTCGCTGGTCATGGAGACCCGCGATCGTCTGGGCAACCTCGGCACGTTCGGGGCGGCCGCGGTGGTCTGGATCCTGGTCGCGCTCGTGGTCACGACCCGGGATCCGATCCTGGACCCTGCGGCAGGGTTCATCGGTGCCGGGCTCATCGGCCTCGCGGTCGGCCTGACGACCGTGCCGATCTTCTGGCTGCTGACCTTCGGCCGGCATCGGAGGATCGCCTACCAGGGCGATTGGCCGCGAGCCGCCCGTCGCGGTGGCTGGATCGCCATCGTCGTGGCGGTGTTCATCGTGCTGCGCCTGGAGGGCGCCCTGGAGCTCCCGATCGCGCTGTTCATCCTGGCCCTCGTGGCCGTCGCTGAGGCGACCCTCTCGGCCGAGCGCTGAGGCGACCCTCTCGGCCGAGCGCTGACCGCGCTACGCTGTTCGGGGTCCACGTATGACCTCATCCCTGGGAGGGCCTGTGTCCGCGCTGACCACCGTGCGCCCCGCCGAGCCGAATGCCGATCTCAAGGCGCGCGTCGCGGCGGCCGTCGAGGTCGAGCGCTCGCGGATCGTCGATCTCTCACATCGTATCCATGCCAACCCTGAGCCCGCCTTCGAGGAAGTCCAGGCCGCGACCTGGATCGTGGACATCCTGCGTGAACGAGGATTCGCGGTGGAGGCGCCGGCGGGACGGCTCGCGACGGCGATCCGTGCCACCTATCCGGGCGGTCGCGGCGGCCCGTCCCCACGAATCGGCATCCTCGCCGAGTACGACGCGCTGCCCGGACTCGGGCACGGCTGCGGGCACAACACGATGGCTGCGTCCGGGGTCGGCGCGGCCCTCGCCCTGGCCGCCGTGGCCGACGACCTGCCGGGCGAGATCGTGTTCCTCGGCACCCCCGCGGAGGAGCGCGGAAGCGGCAAGCAGATCATGATCCACGACGGTCTCTTCGAAGGGATCGATGCCGCCCTCCTGTACCACCCGTGCGACCGCGATCACGTGGAGAGCCACCCCCTCGCATCGGAGGACGTGGACATCGTGTTCACGGGCCTGCAGGCACACGCGTCATCCGATCCGTGGAAGGGCAGGAACGCGCTCGATGCCCTGATCCTGCTGTTCAGTTCGGTCGGGCTGTGGCGACAGCAATTGCGGCCGGCCTCGAGGGTCCACGGGATCATCCGCGAGGGCGGAACAGCCGCCAACATCATCCCGGACCGGACGTCGGCGTGGTTCATGCTGCGCAGCGACGACCACGCCTATTACGAGACCATGAAGACCCAGTTCACGAGGCTCGCCGACGCAGCCGCCCTGGCCACCGGGACGACCGTTGACGTCGCGTACTCGGGCGGCGCGACGACGATGCGCAACAACCAGGTCCTGGCCCAGCGATTCCGCGCAAACATGGGCGCCTACGGCATCGCGGACATGGGCGACGACCCGTCGGCGGGCAGTACCGATATGGCCAACGTGAGCTGGGTCTGCCCGACCATCCACCCTGACCTCGCAATCTGCGACGAGGGCGTGCCCGGTCATTCCACCCTGTTCCGGGATGCGGCGGCGATGCCCCGGGCGGACGAGACCACGCTCCTCGCGGCGACCCTCATCGCCCAGACCGCCGTGGACCTGTTCGCGGACCCGGCGCTCGTGGCGGCTGCATGGGCGGAGTTCCGCGCCGACTGACCAGGGAGCCGTTCTGGCGGTGCTACCATCGGTCGCGGCGCGCCCCGCTGGACGAACGATTCGAACCGGCGGCGCCCGATCGAGACGGCAGCACACGACCACGACCGGCGCGGCGGTCGTCGCCCGTCTTCGGAGGTTCCCGTGGCTGAGCCCCCCCATGACACGACCGGACCCGCCGGTCCCGATCTCGCGACGGACTTTGCCGCCGCGAACGGCTGGGATGCCCCGTACGAGACGTACGACGACTTCGACCTGCCGACCTACGTCGGTCCGGTCAGCTTCATGAAGTTGCCCTGGATCACCGATCCCGCCGAGCTCCGGCGACGGAATGTCGACGTGGCCATCATCGGGGCGCCTTTCGACGACGCCGTGAGTCATCGCTCCGGGGCGCGTTTCGGGCCGCGGGCCATCCGCGAGGCCCAGTACACCTCGGGTTCGATCAACTCGCTGCAGCTCGGCGTCGAGCCGTTCGAGGTGCTCAACGTCGTCGATGCCGGGGACGCCAACATCGTCCCGGCGTGGATCGAGCGCGCCCATGCCCTCATCTACCGCAAGGTCCGCGAGGTCGCCGAGACCGGGGCCATCCCGATCGTCCTTGGCGGCGACCATTCCATCACCTGGCCGAGCGCGACCGCGGTCGCCGAGGTCCGTCGGCCGGGCAGCATCGGGATCGTCCACTTCGACGCCCATGCGGACACGGCCAACGACGATTGGGGCGTGCTCGCCGGTCACGGCACCCCGATGCGCCGGCTGATCGAGTCGGGCGCGGTCAAGGGCCGCAACTTCATCCAGGTCGGGCTGCGCGGCTACTGGCCGCCGGTCGAGACGTTCGAGTGGATGAAGGAACAGGGCATGCGCTACCACTTCATGACCGAGATCGAGGAGCGCGGCGCGGAAGCGGTCATCTCTCAGGCCATCGATGAAGCCCTCGACGGGCCGGACTACGTGTACCTCTCGCTGGACATCGACGTCATCGATCCGGGCATGGCGCCGGGCACCGGGACACCCGAGCCCGGCGGGATGCTGACCCGCGAGGTCCTGCGGGCGATCCGCCAGATCGTCGGCGCCACCGAGATCGCGGGCATGGACATCGTCGAGGTCTCACCGCCGTACGACCATGCCGAGACGACCGCGATGGCCGCCAACCGGGCGGCCCTGGAGGCCATCAGCGCCCTCGCGCGCCGCCGCGTGGACGGCCACCGAGTGCGCTGGGACGGCGCGGCGACGCAGGTCTAGCGGCGACCGACGCGATGCTGCCACCCCCCGACGCGGCCACCGCCGCCGCCCTCGCGCGCCTGTACGACCTGGACCTCGAGGACGACCCAGGCGATCTGGACCTGTATCTCGCCCTGGCCGATCGAGCCGACGGGCGGATCCTCGAACTCGCGGCCGGAAGCGGGCGGCTGGCGGTGCCGCTGGCGGTCGCCGGGCACACGGTGATCGCGGTGGACCTCGATCGGGCGATGATCGAGCGCGGGCGATCTCGCGCTGCGGCGGCCGGCCTGACCGGCGCAGGCGCCGAGCGCATCCGGTTCGTGGAAGCCGACCTCCTCGGGTTGCGTCTGCCCGACGCCGGTTCGTACGCGCTGGCGTTCATCGCTCTGAATTCGATCATGATGCTGGGTCGCCGCGACGCCCAGCGCGAGGCCATGGTGACCCTCGCCGCGAACCTTGGTCCGGGCGGCCTCGCGGCCGTGGACGTGTGGCTGCCCGATGCCGACGACCTGGCCCGCTTCGATGGCCGGGTGATCCTGGAATGGCCGCGGACCGATCCCGAGACGGGGGCCATCGTGACCAAGACCGGGTCCGCCGTCCATGACGCGGCGACCGGGACGGTGACCCTGACCAGCCTGTATGAGGTCGGCGGGCAGGGCACCCCGCCGGTGCGCTGGGTCCGGACCGATCGATTGCGGCTCATCGCTGCCGATGAGCTGGCTGGGTTCGCGGAGGACGCCGGGCTTCGCGTGGAGCTCGTCGCCGGCGGGTACGACCTGACCCCGCTCGGGCCAGGATCCGAGCGCGCGGTCCTCATCGCGGAACGCCCCCGACCGTGACCATCGGGAGGGGTCCCGGCGGACCGCCCCGTGGTATCGTCGGACCCGATGTCGAGTCCTTCAAGCAGTGACCAGACGCGCCTCCTGATCATCGAGGATGTCCCCCAGGTCGCGCAGTACATCCGCGGCCTGCTGAACGCCCAATCGGTGGTCCAGGTCCTGGACGTGATGTCCGACGGCGGCAAGGCCGTGGCGGCCATCAGCCAGCTCCGTCCTGACGTCGTCCTCGTGGATGCACTCCTGCAGGGTCGGATCAAGGGCCCCAAGCTGATCGAACAGATCCACCAGGCCGGCCTCAAGGTCCCGGTCATCGCCCTGACCGTGCCCCAGAACCCGGTCGAGGTCGATCCGGCCAACGGTGTGCACGCCGTGCTGTCCATGCCGTTCTCCGGCTTCGAGCTCATGAACAAGATCAGCGGCGTGCGCAAGGAGTTCAGCGTCGTCTCGACAACGAGCGCCGGACGCGTGCTCTCGGTCTTCGCGCCCAAGGGCGGCGTGGGCAAGACGACCATCGCGTTCAACCTGGCCGTGGCCCTCGGCCAGCAGGAACACCGGACCGTCCTGATCGACGGGAGTATCCAGTTCGGCGACCTTCGGGCCCTGCTCAAGGTACCCGCGGATGCGCCATCGATCCTGGACCTGCCGACCGACCGGATCGCCGAATCGGACCTCGCCGACGTCCTCTGGCGAGATCCTTCGGGTATCGACATCCTGCTCGCGCCGCCGCGCGTCGAGATGGCCGAGATGGTCACGCCCCGCGACGTGGACAAGATCCTGTCCCTGCTCCGACGGGTTTATGCGGCGACCGTCATCGACATGTCCTCGACGATCACCGACGTCAACCTCGCGTTTCTCGATACGAGCGACACGATCGTCGAGATCGTGACCTACGACTCCACGACCATCCACAACACGATCGCCATGGCCGACACGTTCCGGTCCATCGGCTATCCGGCGTCCAAGGTCCGCTACCTCGTCAATCGCTCCGACAGCGCCGGGGGCATCGATCCTGGGGACTTGCAGCGGGCACTCGGTCGGGTACCCGAACACAGCGTGGTCTCCGACGGCGCGCTCGTCGTACGCTCGAACAACGAGGGCGTGCCGTTCGTCCTGGCCGATCCCAGCGCGAGGGTCAGCCAGGACCTCGCACGAGTGGCCTCCGAGCTGATGGACTTCCGGGTCCCCGTCGGGGCCGGGCGCCGCTAGGACCCGGCCGATGTCCGACCCCCGCCCGATCGGCGTCTTCGACTCCGGTGTCGGCGGTCTCACCGTCCTGCGCGAGATCCTCCGGCGGACTCCCCACGAATCGACCATCTATCTCGGGGACAACGGCCGCGCACCGTACGGGGTCCGGTCGGACGAGGAGGTGCTGGCCTTCTCGACAGAAGCCCTCGACGCGCTCGTGGCGCGCGATGTGAAGGCCCTCGTGGTCGCCTGCAACACCTCCACGGCGGTCGGCATCGGGGCCTTTCGGCGTCGCTACGACCTGCCTGTCCTGGGCGTCATCCGGCCGGGTGCGGGAGCCGCCGCGCTGGCCACGCGCGAACGGCGGGTCGGGGTGATCGCCACGCCGGCCACGGTCCGCTCGCACGCCTACTTCACGTCCATCAAGGACGAGAATCCAGCCATCGAGGTGTACGAGCACGCCACGCCGACGCTCGTGCCGCTCGTCGAGTCGGGCGAACTCACGGGCGCCCGGGCGGAGGCGATGGTTGCCGAAGCGCTCGCGCCGCTGCTGGGCGAGCGCGGTCCCGACGGCGAGTCGATCTTCCCGCGACCGCCCGGGGCGTCGATCGACACGCTGCTGCTCGGCTGCACCCACTATCCGTTGCTGCGGGCACTCATCTCAAAGGTCGCCGGGCCGCGCATCGCCATCGTGGATTCGGCTGCGGCGACGGCCTCGGCGCTCGCCGAATTGCTCGTCGTCAACGGCCTGGAGGCGCCGGGCACGACCCGTGGCACGGCCGCCGACGCGGGGCTCGCGGGCCACGACCGTCCCGACGAGATCATCGTGCGCGCCGTGCATCGACAGCTCACGACCGGTGACCTGACCCGCTTCGCGGCCATCGCCGGGCGCATGTTCGGGACGGACTTCGCGGGCGTCGAGTCAATGGATCTCGGGGTCCCCGCCCGATGAGCGGCCGCGGGACCTGGCGCGACGATCGGGCCTGGCAGGCGGGCATCCTCATCGGGTCCGCGCTGGGCGCCGCCGCGACCGTGGTCGGGCGACGGCTGGAGCGCTCGGCGCGGACCGGGCTCGTGGACTGGCCGGCCGTGGAACGCATCGCCATCGAGCGCCTGGCGCGCGCGCCAGGGGCCCTCAACGCGGCGGATCTGCGCGCGGCGGAGCCTGCGTATGCCGAAGCGATGGCCCGCATCGTGCCCGCCCTCAGCGCGGCGCTGGGCACGGAGCTGCCTGGGGTCGTGGAGCGTTCGGGCGTGGTCGACCGGGCGGGCTGGGTGCGCGCCAACACGACGTCCTTCGCTTCGCTCATCGGCAAGCTCGAGCGCGACCTCCTCGAGCAGGTCGTGCCTCCGGGCGGCGGCCTGGCCAAGGCATCCATGGCCCTGGCCAACCGCTGGATCACGACCCGTCAACTCGGCTTCCTGCTGGGCTTCCTGGGCCAGCGTGTCCTCGGCCAGTACGACCTGGCCCTCCTGTCGGCCGAAGCCAGCCCCGGCCGCCTCCTGTTCGTCGAGGAGAACATCCGCAACACCGCCCGGGCGCTGGCGGTCCCGATCGGCCCGTTCCGGACCTGGATCGCCCTGCACGAGACCACCCACGCCTTCGAATTCGAGGCGCACCCGTGGCTGCGGCCGTATCTCGCGGAACGGCTGGAGCGCCAGATGGCGCTCGTCGGCGGCGACGTCCGGACCATGGGTCGCGAGGCTATCCGGGGCCTGGGTCGGACGCTCCGCGGAGAGGACGATGGGGCCCACTGGATGGAGCGGATCATGGGCGACGAGCAGCGCCGGCTGTTCCGCGAGACGCAAGCCGTGATGAGCCTGCTGGAGGGTTTCAGCGACTACGTGATGGACGAGGTCGGTCGCGACCTCGTGCCCGACGTCGAGCGCATCAGTGCCCGGTTCCACGAGCGTCGGACGAAGCGCACGACCTTCGAGCGGGCGATCCTGCGCCTGACCGGCATGGACCTCAAGCTCGAGCAGTACCGCAAGGGCGAGGCCTTCGTCCGGGCCATCGCCGATGCGCGCGGCAAACCCGCCCTGGCCCACCTCTGGGACGGGCCCGAGACGCTGCCCAGGGCCGGCGAGATCGAGGCACCCGAGCGCTGGATCGCGCGCGTCCTGGATGACCCTGGGCTCGCTCCATGAGTGAGCTGGTGCGCACGGCCGGCCCAGGCCGGGGGCCACGCGGCGCCCCGACGGCCATCGCCCTGAGCCCGATCCTGTCCGCACGCTATCGGTCCCGCGACCTGGAGCGGATCCGCGCGGCCGCACCCGGCGCTCGCCTGGTCACCCTGTCCGTCGAAGGGCTCGCGGATGGCCCGGTGGACGATGTCGAAGTGATGCTTCGGGGCTGGCTCAGCTCGGAGGCCTTCGACCGACTGCTCGTACGCGCCCCGAACCTTGCCTGGGTGCACTCGGCGACCTCGGGCGTGGAGGGGGCGCTCACCCCGGCGGCCCTGGAACGGGGCCTGGTCGTGACCAACGCCCGCGGTGTCTTCAGCCGGCCGATCGCGGAATACGTGCTGATGATGATCCTGGCGATCAGCCGGCGGCTGCCCCAGCTCCTGGAACTCCAGCGCGAGCGGACATGGCAGCCGCTCGAGGGCGCCGAACTCCGCGACGTGACCGTGGGCATCGTCGGCCTGGGCTCGATCGGGCGCGCCGTGGGCGCGCTCGCGACCGCCTTCGGCTGTCGGGTGATAGCCGTCCGTCGACGACCGGATGGGGGATCGTCGGCTGCGCACGAGGGCGAGGGCGAGGTCGAGGGCGACGTTGCGCGCTCGTTCGGCGAGGTCATGCTCGATCGCGTCGGGGGTCCCGAAACGCTGCCGGAACTCCTCGCGGAATCCGACTTCATCGTGCTCGCCGCACCCCTGACAGCCGAGACCCAGGACATGATCGATGCCCAGGCGCTGGCCATGGTCAAGCCCGGTGCGTGGCTCATCAACGTTGCACGCGGGCGCCTTGTCGACGAGCGTGCCCTGCTTCGGGCGCTCCGCGAGGGCCCGCTCGGTGGTGCGGTGCTGGACACCTTCCGCGATGAGCCGCTCCCGCCCGGATCGGCCTTCTACGACCTGGACAACGTGATCCTCACGCCCCACACGGCGTGGTCCAGCGGGCGCGTCCTGGACCGCAGCGTGGAGCTGTTCTGCGACAACCTGCGGCGCTTCGCGGCCGGCGAACCCCTGCTCAACGTGGTCGATCCAAGCGCCGGGTACTGAGTATCCGGCGGTCGTCCGCCGCGGCGGGTACGATCGACGGCATGCAGATCGCCATCGTCGGCCTTGCCGGGAGCGGCAAGTCCACTGTCTTCAACACCCTCACCCGGGGACACGCCGAGACCGGCGGCTACGGCGGGGTGACCCTCAATGTCGGCGTGGTCAAGGTGCCCGACGCGCGCCTCGATCGTCTGGCCGAGATCTTCAAGCCCAAAAAGGTCGTTCAGGCGGATGTGACCTACGTGGACCTGCCGGCGCCACCTGCCTCGAGCGAGGGTCGGGTCGGCACGGAAGAGTTGCCGGCCGATCACCTCGCCCGGCTACGCGACTCGGATGCGCTCCTGCACGTGGTCCGCGCGTTCGAGGACGCGTCCAATCCGCATCCGTCGGGGAGCGTCGACCCGGCCCGCGACATCGAGCAGCTCGACCTCGAATTCCTGCTCGCCGACCTGGCCATGGCCGAGCGTCGTCTGGAGCGCCTCAAGGGCAGCGGGAAGCACGGAACGCAGGCCGAACGTGAGGCCGCCGAGCGCGAGGAGATCGTCCTGCGCCGGATCCACGTGGGTCTCGAGGGCGGCATGCCGATCCGGGACCTCAGCCTCGATGCCGACGAATCGAAGGCCATCCGCGGCTTTCGCTTCCTGACCGAGAAGCCGGTCCTCGTCCTGCTCAACGTCGGGGAAGGAGACATCGCCCGTGAGTCGGACGTGGTCGCGACGGTCGCAGCGGGCTACGACCACCAACACGCGATGATCGACGCCCTGTCGGCCAAGATCGAGATGGAGCTCGGCGAGCTCGACGCCGACGAGGCGGGCGTGTTCATGGAGGAACTCGGCCTGGCCGAGTCCAGCCTCGGGCGGGTCATCGCCCTGTCCTACCGGTTGCTCGGACTGATCTCGTTCCTGACCGCCGGTCCTGATGAAGTCCGGGCCTGGCCGATCCCCGACGGGTCGTCTGCCGTGGACGCCGCCGGCGCCATCCATACCGATCTCGCCCGCGGCTTCATCCGGGCGGAAACCGTCGGGTACGAGGACCTCGTGACGCTCGGCTCCACGGCCGAGGCGCGCAAGGCCGGTCGGTTGCGCTCCGAGGGCAAGACCTATCGGGTGCGCGACGGCGACGTGCTGGAGATCCTGTTCAGCCGCTGACCGGTCGGCTGGTGGCCCTCAGTTCAGGCGGTCGTCGGTGTCGAAGTCGACGTCGGTGACCAGCGTCCGGTACTCGCCCCGCGGCCGCTCATCGTCATCGTCATCGTCATCGTCGTCATCATCGGATGCGTCGGCGAGGTCCACTTCGAGGGTGGCCAGGAAGTTGCCCTCCTCCTCGGCCGAGACGTTGACCGACGCGGCCAGTCGATCGTCGCTGACGTGGACGAAGCCGTGGTCGCGCTCGAGCTCCACGGCGATCGCCTCGCTGAGGGTGTCGTGGTGGTAGCCGTCCTTGACGCGCCGCCGGATGCGCTGGACAAGCTCGAAGAACTCGTCGGGCTCCCACTCGGATTCGCTCACCACGAGGACGTCCGAGTAGACCTCGTTGTCGCCCTCATGCAGTTCGTAGAAGAACACCGCTCGACTCCATCCATGGCTGTTCGGTCGGGCAGTATACGCCCGGAGATGGCATGCCCCGACCCGCGCTAGAGGTCGTCCACGTGGGTTCGGCCTCGCGCGATATCGCGCCCGATGACCGTCGCGGATGGCGTCTCGGCGGCGGCGTGATGTATGCATCCCTGACCACGGCTCGGCTGGGCCTGCGCACGGCCGCCTTGATCGGTGTGGATGGACAGGCCGCCAGCGCGAGCGAGCTCGAGATGCTCCGCGATGCGGGCGTCGAGATCCGCCTCGCCGAGCTGGCCGAGGGACCCGTGTTCGAGAACATCGAGCGGCCGGGTGGCCGGGTCCAGATCTGTCACGCGCGCGGGGTCCGTCTGCCCAGCGTGGCCATCCCTGCGCGATGGCTGGCGGCCCAGGCGTGGTCCGTCGTCCCGGTGGCCGATGAGCTGCCGCTCGCCCTCGAAGCGTGGATCCCCGTCGAGGCCCTCGTCACGCTCGGTTGGCAGGGCCTGCTCCGAACGCTCCGCCCGGGCCAGCGGGTCCGTCGTCGGGCGCCTCGGGCAGAGTCGCTGGTGGTGCGAGCCGACCTGGTCGGACTCAGCCGCGACGACGTTCCCGAGCACGTGACCGTCCGGGACCTCAGCGCCCACCTCGGTGATGGCGCCCGCCTGTGCATCTCCGACGGCCGGCACGGCGGCCGACTCGTCCGAGTCGCTTCCGGGGCGCCCGTGGAGGTCCGCCGATATGCGGCGATCCCATCCAGCGCCGAGACCGATGCGACGGGCGCCGGTGATACGTTCCTCGCGACCCTCCTGGCGACCGCCGTCCCGCACCGGTCACCGGCCGTCCCGCACCGGTCACCGGGCGTCGTGGCGCCTCGGTCACCGGGCGTCGTGGCGCCTCGGCTGCCCGTCGCCTGGCCGACCCAGGGAGATCTCGCTCTCGCCACCGCCGCAGGCTCCCTGGCCGTGGAGGGTGTCGGCCTGTCCGGGGTCCCGGAGCGGGCGGCCGTCCTTGAGCGTCTGGCGACCGTGTCGGACGACATCGGCGGAGCGTGAACCACCGGATCGAGCCGTTCGGCCGTCGGACCGGCTCGATCCCCGTTCCAGGCGCTGACTGAGGCGCAGGATCCGGCCATGCAGGGCCGTCTCGAGACCGGGCTCGGGCAGCCCCAGGCCTCGCCGGCGTTCAGCCAGCGCGAGCGCGCGGGAGGCGCTCGCGAGGGCGGCCGGCGTGTCGTGGAGCACGTGCTCGCGAATCTTTGCCGCCTCGACTGCGGCGAGCACGGCCGTCCGCCCGGGCCCCGCCGCAAGGGCATCCCAGGACGCGAGTGCCTCCTCGATCCGGCCGAGGCGCCGAAGCAGTCGTGCCCGGTCGGCCAGCAGGCGTTCCT
Source organism: Chloroflexota bacterium (assembly GCA_031416295.1). Classification (GTDB taxonomy): domain Bacteria; phylum Chloroflexota; class Limnocylindria; order Limnocylindrales; family CSP1-4; genus SPCO01. The sequence goes on along the minus strand of JANOTJ010000004.1, from coordinate 8,986 downwards.
CGTCCCACGGCCGGGCATAGGCTGCGCGACGCTCGGCAAGACCATGCCCGAGGCGCCGGGGTGGCCCACCGAAGTCGGCCGGTCGGCGTGACGACCACCATGGCTCCTCCCGCGCAGGCGGCCCGCCCGCGCGTCCGAGTGAGGGGGTCGCGGGAAGGTGCGTTGGCGCTGGCGGCACCGGGGCCGCCGCAGCGAGCTCGAGGCAACCAAGGGCTTCGGCCAGTCGCCCGACCCGAACGTAGGCTCGAGCGAGCCCGGCGAGATCGCCTCGGTGGGCCGTGGGCCGCGCCGTCGGATCGGCCAGCGACCGGTCCAGCAACACCAGCAGGCGGGCCAGTGAGGCGACGTCCTCGTCGTTGTGCCGGATCACCGCGACCAGCGGCTCGGGGCGTCCCGTGCGCAGGAAGTCGAGGTAGCGTCCGGGGATCTCCCAGCCCTCCACGTCCTCGTGCCGGGCGATCCGCAGCAGATCCGTCTCCACGGTCCGCAGACGGGCATCGGGCATCCGGTGCCGGAACAGCCGGCGCACGATCGGCAAGAGGTCCAGGTGGCCGCCATGGGTGGGAGCCGCGCGACGAGCGAGTCGGTAGCGGGTCACGAGCAACGGCCAGTCGAAGCCCCGCCCGTTGTAGGTCACGAGCCAGGCGTCGGCCGGGATGCGCTCGGTGATGGCCGCCAGCAGGGCCGGTTCATCGGCGTGGTCGGGGAGCAGGAGCTGGACACGTCGGAACCACGGACCATCCCACCAGCCGAGCCCGACCAGGAAGGCGACCGTGCCGGCGGCCGTGGCGAGGCCCGTGGTCTCCGTATCGAGGCAGATCAGTGGTGCATCTTGTGGCGGGTGCCCGGGCAGGCCGGCCAGGCGCTTCCGATCGATGGGCAGGTGGATCGGCGCCGACGATCGCCAGACCACCGTGCCGAGCGCCGTGGCATGCACCGTGCCCTCGATCGCGACGGCCAGGGCGAGGGCCAGTGCCGGGCGATCGACGATCGGAGCTGGCTCTGCGGTCGGGCCGGCCGCGCCCATGGTCCGGACGGACTGCCGGTAGCGCTCGAGCCGTCGCTCGAGGGTCGTGGCCTCGGTCATCCGGAGGGCGCCGCGGTCTGGAGGGCGAGTTCGTCGAGCAGGCGCAGGGCGAGCTCCCGCGCGTCGATCCCGGGCTCCAGGCGCGGCCCGGTGCAGGCCGGACAGCCGGCGTCGCAGGCGCACGACTCGATCAGGTCGGCGGCGCCATCGAGCAGGACGTCGTGGCGCTCCCAGAGCCGCTCCGCGAGGCCGATCCCGCCAGGCACCGACTCGTACAGGTAGATCGTGGGCTCCTCCTCATGCGGCGAGCGGACCTGGGTGACGAGTCCGAGATCCCGCGGATCGACCATCAGCAGGACCGCGGCCACGGTCTGGATGGCCCGCCCGACCCCCAGCAGCGCGATGTCCAGCTCGTTTCGACGCCAGCGCTCCCGGGCGCCATCCGCGGTCAGCCAGTAGGCCGTGGTCTGGAGCTCTATCTCGGGGAGGTGGATGCGACCCCAGCCGAGGTTCTCGTTGGTCACGAACTTGAGCTTCTTGTAGATCGTGGCGAGGCTCGCGACCATGACCTCGCCGTGACGCCTGGTCCCGCCCGGCCGTGCCGATCCCGCGAAGACCTCGAGCGGCTTCAGGGTCACCGCTCGATCGGCCTGCGTGTAATGGTCCACGTCCACTCGCCGGACATACGCCTTGCGCTCGTCCCAATCCAGTCGGTCCACGTGGAACTGGGCCGACTCGTGGAGATAGATCGCGTCCTCGTGGACGAGCGTCTGGGCGGCGAACAGGTCGACCTCGCCGATGACCCGTGGCCGATCCGGGGTCGTGTCGATGATGACCACATTCTCCTGGGCCGCCGAGCGCAGCGAGATCTCCGAGGCCGGGAAGTTCTCGCTGGCCCAGTACCAGCGTCCATCGCCCGCCTGGCGGACGTGGCCGTCCTCGCCGAGGAACGCGAGCAGGTCGTCGGCGGGACCCGGCCCGAAGACCTCACCGGGCACGAACGGCAACTCGAACGTGGCCGCGCGCAGGTGGGCGAGCAGGACGTGCAGGTTGTCCGGGTCCAGGCGGGCCTCCTCGGGCGCGCCCTCGAGGAGGAATTCGGGGTGATGGATGACGTACTGGTCCACGGGCGCCGCCGAGGCGACCAGGACCGAGACGCTCGTGCCCTGACGGCGGCCGGCTCGCCCGAACTGTTGCCAGGTCGCGGCCACGGACCCCGGGTAGCCCGCGACGATGGACGCATCGAGGCGCCCGATGTCCACGCCCAGTTCCAGGGCGTTGGTGGCGACGACCCCCAGGATCTCGCCATCACGCAGGCCGCGCTCGATGGACCGGCGCTCTGTGGGCAGGTAGCCGACCCGGTAGCCACGCACTCGTTCGCGCGGCCCGAAGCCCTCCCGGAGCGATTCCCGGAGGCCTGTCAGGAGTAGTTCCACGGCTACCCGAGAGCGCCCGAAGACGATGGTCTGGCGGCCCGCGCGCAGGAACGGCAGGGCCCAGCGCTGGGCCAGGGTGACGGCCGATCCGCGGGCGCCGGTCCCGGCATCCAGCAGGGGAGGGTCCACCAGGAGCACGTGGCGCTCGCCCGCCGGTGCCCCATTGCGGTCCACCAGCCGGCTCGGCCGGCCGGTCAGGGCGGCGGCGAGCTCGGCCGGATTCCCGATGGTTGCGGAACAGCACACGATGACCGGGCGACTGCCGTAGTGCGCGCAGATCCGGAGCAGCCGGCGCAGGACGTTGGCGACGTGGCTGCCGAAGACGCCGCGATAGGTATGCAGCTCGTCGATGACGATGATGCGCAGCTGCTCGAAGAGCTGGAACCACTTGGTGTGGTGGGGCAGGATCGCCGCGTGGAGCATGTCCGGGTTGGTGACGACGACCTGACCGGCGGTCCGGATGGCGGAGCGCACGGGGGCTGGCGTATCGCCGTCGTAGGTAGAGGTCGAGACGGTCAGGCCGGCGGCCAGTGACAGATCCCGGAACTCGGCGACCTGGTCCTGGCCGAGCGCCTTGGTCGGGAACAGGAACAGGGCTCGCGCGGCCGGATCCTCGGCGATCGCCTGGAGAGCCGGCAGCGCATAACAGAGCGACTTGCCCGAGGCGGTCGGCGTGACCACGACCACGTCCTCGCCGGCGTGGACGGCAGCCAGCGCCTCAGCCTGGTGGGCGTACAGCCGATCGATCCCGCGGTCTGCCAGTCCAGCCACGATCCGGGGGTCCAGCCATGACGGCATCGGGGCATGGACGGGGTCCCGTGCGGGCAGCACCGCGTGATGGACGACCCCACGGGCGAGCGATGGCTCGGCGAGGATATCGGCGAGGACGGCTGACGGGTCGGCGGGGGCGTAGGTGCGCACGGTGATCCCCGATCGAGATAGAACGGATGTGCGGAATGGCAGAAGTCTAGCGGTAGCCTGCGGAGCGCGCGCGACAGGTTGCCTGTCACGGAGCGGGCGGTTGACATGGCAGCTACGGGTAGCTACGCTCCGCGGGATGTCACGCCGGACCGACGCTCCGCCGCTCGACGAGCCCTCTGCCAGCGACCGCCGGGCCGTGGTCGGGGACACGCCCGACGGACCCGCGTCGGTCCCCGCCGGCCCCGATCTCGCCGCCCTGCCGATCGCCGGCCTGACCCGGCGCCGGGTGGGCGCCATCCTGACCGCGCTCATCGCCGCCTGGATCATCCTGATGTTCGCGCGTCAGGTGAATGAGGCCACTGCGGCCTCCACCCGGGCCGGTGCCCTCGTCGCGACCAACGCCGACGCTCGCGGCCAGGTCAGCGCCCTGGAGCGCGAGCGCGACCTCATCGTCCGCCAGCGCTTCATCGAGCAGCAGGCTCGCGCCTACCGCCTGGGGGGTGCGCGCGAGATCGCCTTCACCCTCGATCCGGATGCGCCTGCCCTGGCCGACGATGCGCCCGGATCCGCCTCGGTCAGCCTCGGTGCCCGCCGGACCGCGGTCGAACCGCTCGAGCGCTGGCTGACCGTGCTCTTCGGCCCGTCAGACTGACCCGACTGCGCACGCCGGCGCGCGTCGGAAACTGACCGGGCGGTAGCGAGGTCGCTATCCTGTCCTCCCGACGCATCCGCGCCGGCATGAGGGGAGCGCTGCGGCCCGATGTTCGATGTGCCGGTCGAGGATTTCATCTTCGTCGTGTGCGCCCTGGTCGGCGGCGGCCTGCTGCTGATCACCGTCCTCGTGGACGACATCCTGGGCGCGATCTTCAATTTCGACGTGGGCGGCGTGTCGCTCATGCCCCTGATCCTGTCGTTCGTCTCGATGTTCGGGGTGGGCGGCCTGTTCGCCACCCAGGTCCTTGACGTCCATGAGGGCACCGCCGCGCTGTGGGGGACGGGCTTCGGAGTCGCCGGCCTGGGCATCGCCTACACCATCTTCGGTACCCTCCGCCGGGCCGAGGCGGACCAACCCTTCTCGACCTCCGACCTCGTCGGGCGCGATGCCTACGTGCAGGTGGCCATCCCGGCCGGCCAGCACGGCAGCGTCCTGGTCAAGGCCGAGGGCCAGACCCACGAGTTCAGTGCCACATCGGGCACGGACATCGCGGCCGCGACCGTAGTCCGGGTCACCGGCGTCGCGGGCTCAGGGCTCATCGTCGAAGCGATCGTCCCGGCAGCGCCATCCGGCGGCGCGGCCGCCCAGACCAGCAGCGAGGGAGACATCGATGTTTGACGGGATCTTCGACTTCATCGGGGGCGGGGTCATCCCCATCTTCCTGATCATCATCGTCGTCGTCCTGATCGTCAGCTACATCGGCAGCCGCTACAAGGTCGCTGGGGCGAACGAGGCCCTGGTGGTTTCCGGCCAGCGTGATCGCGGCCCCGACGGGCGACGCAACCTGAAGGTCGTGCGCGGCGGAGGCGTCGTGGTCCTGCCCCTCATCCACAAGGTCGGCAAGCTCAAGCTGACCGCCCGCCAGATCAACGTGAACCTCGCCGACGCCGTCACGCGGCAGGGCATCAAGGTCGCGGTACAGGGCGTGGCCACCTTCAAGATCGGCGCCGATGACGAGTCCATCCGGAATGCCGCCGAGCGCTTCCTGGAGTCCGAGGAGGAGGCCGTCGATTCGATCGTCAAGAATGTCCTCGAGGGCTCGCTGCGCTCGATCGTCGGCACGTTGACGGTGGAGGAGTTGAACCTCGACCGGATGAAGTTCCAGCAGGCGGTCCAGGACGCGGCCAAGGGCGACCTCTCGACGTCTGGCCTGCAGATCGATTCGTTCACGATCCAGGCGATTCGCGACGAGTCCGGGTACATGGACCTCATCGGTCAGCAGGAGACCGCCCGGCGCGAGCGCGACGCGCGCATGGCCAAGGCGTCGGCGGACCAGGAGGCGGCCGTCCGCGAGGCCGAAGCCGAACAGGTCAAGATCAACGCCCAGCGGGACGTGGCCCTGCGCCGAGCCGAGACGGAGACCCAGATCGCGGCTGCCCAGGCGCGCGCGGCTCAGGCAGGTCCCCTCGCCGCGGCCGAGGCGACCCAGGAGGTCACCCGAAAGCAGACCGAACTCGCCCAGCTCGAGGCGGCCCGCAAGGAACAGGAGTTGGTCGCGACGATCGTCCGCCCGGCGGAGGCGGAGGCGGCGGCGCAGATCCGGCGAGCCGAGGGCGTCAAGGGCGCGGTCATCGCGCAGGCACAGGCGGACGCCGAACGGGTGAAGCTGGCCGGCGAGGCGCAGGCTCGGGTGGTCGAGGTCACGGCGGAAGCGACCGCCAAGCAGACGACCCTGGAGGGCAACGCAGAAGCCGGCATCGTCCTGTCCAAGGGAGAGGCAGAGGCGAAGGCGCTGGCGTTGCGGGCGGAGGCATACCGCGAGTTCAATGAGGCGGCGATCATCCAGACGGTCCTCTCGATGCTGCCCGAGATCGTCCGCGCCGCGGCCGAGCCGATGGCCAACATCGACCACCTGACGGTCCTCTCCAGCGATGGCGCGTCCGAGGTCGTCAAGAACGTGACGCGGACTGTGGCCGAGGCGTCAACCACGGTCAAGGGCCTGACCGGCATCGACATCCCGGATCTCCTGAGCAAGGCCCTGGGCACGAGCGGTGCCCGTGACTCCGGCGGTTCGGGCGAGTCGGGTGGCTCCGCTGGTTCGGGTGGCGCGCGCCCGACTCGGCCAACGTCGCCGCCGCGAGGAGGCACGGGCGGCAGCGCCCAGGCGAGCGCTGGCGCCCCGACGGGCGACGCCGCCCAGGCGGGCAGCTCGCCCGCAGCCACGCCCGCCGGGACGACGGCTGCCGGGCCGACGACAGGCGAGACCTTCATCCCGACACCACCGGTCGAGGCCCGACCGATCATCAGCGCCGAGGCCGTCGACCAGGCACTGGCCAACGCCGATCGGGCGATCCGGACCGCATCCACGCCCCCCACGCCCCGCAACGACACGGCCGCGGGTCCGGCTCGGCCGACGAGTCCTCGAGAGCGTGCTTCCGCTGCGGCGGCGGCAGCAGCCGCCGCATCGGGACTGGCCTCCGCTGAGGTGACCCGGGAGTCGACCCTCGACGACGCCGCGACCCGGCTGGCCTCGGACCTGATGGCCGTGCCTGGGATCGAGCGCTTCGCGAACGTTCGGCTCGGTGAACTGGAACGTGGCGGCCCACGGCCGCTTCGGACCATATGGCGGGTCGCCCGAGAACAGCTCGATGCGCGCTACGGCTCGCTGACCATCGGTGAACTCATCGACCGGCACGGACAGGGCGGCGGGCACTCGAGCTGAGGTAGCAACGGACCATGACCTGCCGCGCCCTGCACGGGGTCGCCTGGGCGCATCGGCACGCACCTGCAAGGTCCCGCTCTGGCTCTGCGATGCGGGCGGGCACCCGGAGGACCTACCGTGCCCGGGCGGGGCACACGACAGAGGGGCAGGACGGCATCATGCGCTGGAAGCGGAACACGGGCTTCGACCAGATCGAGGACCGGCGAGGGCAGGGCGGCGGGAGCGTCGGCGGCGGCATGCTCGGTGGTGGTGGGGGCCGTGGCGGCTTCCCGTTCCCGATCCCGGGCGGCAAGGCCGGCGGCGGCATCGGCGGCATCGTCATCTCCATCGTGCTCTTCCTGTTGTTCAGCGGCGTGCTCGGCGGTGGCGGCAGCGGCCTGGGCGACCTGACCGGCCTCGGCGGCGGAGCGGCCCAGCCCGGCGGCACCCTGAACCCACAGAACGACACCGATGAGCAGCTCGCGTTCGTGGTCAGCGACATCCAGGCGTACTGGGCGGCGACCTTCACGGCATCCGGACGCGAGGACCCCGAGCCGACGCTCGTCCTGTTCGACGGTTCGACCTCGTCGGGCTGCGGGCCGGCCTCATCGGCAACGGGCCCGTTCTACTGCCCGGCCGACAAGAAGGTCTACCTGGACCTCGGCTTCTTCGATCAGCTGAAGTCGCAGTTCGGAGCGAAGGGCGGTGACTTCGCCATCGCGTATGTCGTCGCGCACGAGTTCGGTCACCACATCCAGACCGTGACGGGCATCTCGGAGTCGGTCCAGCAGCAGGCCCAGGCGGATCCGAACGCTGCGAACGACCTGTCCGTCCGCCAGGAACTCCAGGCCGACTGCCTCGCCGGCGCATGGGCCTATTCGGCGATGTCCGACATGCAGCCAGGCGATATCGAGGAGGCGATCAGCGCTGCCGAGGCCGTCGGCGACGACCGCATCCAGCAGCGCACCACCGGCCGCATCGATCCCGAGGCCTGGACCCACGGATCCGCACAGCAGCGGGTCATGTGGTTCACGAAGGGCTTCAAGAGCGGCGCGCCCGACGACTGCGACACCTTCGCCAAGTAGCCTTCGCTGGGAAGCTCCGCGGCGCGGTCGCGGAGGGACCGTTCGCGCAGGCACGGTTCGAGCAGGGAACGGGTAGAATCCGCGCCCGTGGCAGGGTAGCTCAGTGGTAGAGCAAGCGGCTCATAATCGCTAGGTCACAGGTTCGAATCCTGTCCCTGCTACCACATCTCGATTCCTTCACCTCCGGCTAGCGGCACCATCCGCGACGCCTGCGCGTCCGTACGGACTGGTGACGGGGGGACCTCGGTCAGGGGGTGCTCTGGCGCCCCGACGCTATACTCGCTCGACGCGGGCGGTGCGCGGTCGCCGCTCCGATCACCGGAGGCTCCTAGCTTTGAATCCCAAGTTCTTCAGGAACGGCATCGTGATGCTCGTCCTCGTCGTGGGGACGGCGGCGCTGCTGTTCACGTGGCTCCAGTCGGCTCCCGCCGCGACCTCCGCCCTGTACTCGGAGTTCCTGGCCGACGTCCAGGCCGGCCAGGTCAGGGAGGTCACCCAGCAGGGTCAGACGCTGACCGTGAAGAAGGATGGCGAGACGACGTACACGGTCGTCGTGCCCTCCATCCTCACCCAGGTCTCGACCGATATGGCCGAAGCCGCGGCGCGTGGCGGTCAGGACGTGACCAAGATCGACTTTGGCGCCAAGAAGGCCGAGGACACGTCATGGGTCGGCCTGCTGCTGACCGCCGTCCTGCCCCTGCTGATCATCGGCGGGTTCATCTTCTTCATGATGCGCCAGGCCCAGGGCACCAATAACCAGGCCATGTCGTTCGGCAAGAGTCGTGCCCGGATGTTCCTTGGCAACAAGACGGTGGTCACGTTCAACGATGTGGCCGGGGTGGATGAGGCCAAGATGGAACTCCAGGAGGTCGTGGAGTTCCTGAAGTTCCCGGAGAAGTTCAATTCGCTTGGCGCACGCATCCCGCGCGGGGTGCTCCTCGTCGGGCCTCCCGGCACCGGCAAGACCCTGATGGCCCGCGCCGTGGCAGGTGAGGCGGGCGTGCCGTTCTTCAGCATCTCCGGCTCCGAATTCGTCGAGATGTTCGTGGGCGTGGGCGCCTCCCGAGTACGCGACCTGTTCGATCAGGCCAAGCGCAACAGCCCGTGCATCGTGTTCGTGGACGAGATCGACGCGGTCGGGCGCCAGCGCGGTGCCGGTCT
>JANOTJ010000003.1:0-5395 GCA_031416295.1 Chloroflexota bacterium | reverse complement strand
GGACAGGCCCTGGGCCTCGCGGTAGGACGGCAGCACGGCGACATCAAGGGCCGCGGTCACCGCCGGCACGTCGTCGCGGCGGCCGGTGAAGACGACGCGGTGGGCGATCCGCAGGTCCCGTGCCTGCGCTTCCAGGGTCTCCCGACGCGAGCCCTCACCGACGATGAGCAGGTACGCATCGGGCACGGCGCGCAGCACCAGCGGCCAGGCCTCCAGCAGCGTCGGGTGGCCTTTCTCCGGTTCCAGCCGGGCGACGATCCCGACGACCTGCGAGCCCTCCTCCATGCCGTATTCGGCCGGGAGGGTGCAGCACGCCTCCTGGTGGTCGTAGCGCTCCAGGTCCACGCCGTTGTAGATCAAGCGGACAGGTGCCCCGATCCGACCCTCATCGGCGATCTTGTGCTCGATCATGCGCGAGACCGCGATGAGCTGGTCCATGCGCGGCGTGAGGTCGCGCAACTCCTGGCGATCGGCCTCGGGGCGGAAGCGCGACGAGTGGACTGTGGCCACGATGTACGGGCGGCGGTGGCCGATCTCACCGAGCGCGATGGCCGCCCTGGTACCCACCGTCTCAGCGCGGAACATGTGGTTGTGGATGACGTCCGCCCGGACTTCGGCGAGGTGCGCCGCGAGTGCGCCGACCGCGATGGCATCATCGGGCTCATCGATGACCAGCGTGGGAATGCCCGCTCGCTGGATCTTGCGCACGCCACTCCCCGGTGAGAGGGACACGACCGAGACGTCGTAGCGGCTGTGGTCCATGCGCGTCAGCAGGCCGTACAGGTGCTCCTGGGCGCCACCGTTCGTGCCGGTCGCGAGGACCTCGACGACGCGGATGCGCCGGCCACCCGAGAGCGATGGACGGTCAACGAGTTCCAGGCACGGATCGAACGGTCCAGGGGCGCCCATGTCACCCAACCCTTCGTCGGACGAGCAGGCGCTGGATGGGTTCGTCGACGGAGCCCCACTCGTACTTGTACGACTCGTCGCCGCGCAGGAAGTCCATGCGCGGCAGGCCGGCCTCCAGGGCGCGCGCGACGTAGGCGTGGACCATGACCACACCCGGCGACAGGTCGCGGGCGTCGGGATCCACCCCGGCGTTGTAGTACAGGATGCCGTCCGGGGTCTGGAAGTGGACCCCGGCCGCGATACGCCGGCCACCGACGGACAGGAAGGTCAGGCGCAACGGCCCGGCCGCGCCGAACAGCTCGAACAGGCGGCGGAACATGACCCGGCTCTGGTCGCCGCCGAGCGTCGCCGGGAAGAGGCCATCGGCGCCCCAGCGACGCTGGTGCAGGTCGATGAAGGCGTCGAGCTCGGCGAGAGGCTCCGGTGCATCGTCCAGGCGGATCTCGCCGACCGCCTCCGCGCGCCGGACCTTGCGCCGGATCTCGTGGCGCTCCTTCTTGCCGAGCGTGGCCAGGAAGTCATCGATAGTGCCGCCGACCGGCAGGGTCGCGACCGGACAGACGTCCTCGCGCTCCACGTTGAGCGTCCAGCCCTCGGCCATCTCACGTGCTCCGAAGGCCTCCGCGAGGGCATCCGCAGCCGGATCGCCACAGCGCAGGCGACGCAGATCGACGACGTCCCAGTCGCCACAGTCCGGCCCGGCGAGATAGGCCGCGAGTGCGGCCGCCACCGCCGGCAGGTCACCGGGCGCCGCCAGGAGCGTCGCGTAGTCGGCGTGGTACGAGGCCCCGAAGAACACGGCCTTGGCGCTGGGCGGGACGGGGGTCGCGGCCAGGTGCGGGTCGCCGCGCAGGCGGGTGTGGGTCTGCCAGTCCGAAGGCTCGCGCTCGTGCCGGTGCATGAGCGGGATGATGGCCACGGGCTGCGCGCCCGGCGGACTCTCGGCCGGGACGAGGACCAGGGTCTCCTCGTGGGTATTCGTGCCGTAGGCGTCCCACCATGCACGGTGGAAGGCCCAGGCGGAGAAGGGCGTGGCCCACGGCGAGCGCGTGGCGAGGGCGTCCCAGGTCGTGGCGGGGATGTCAGCGAAGGGCCGGCGCTCGGCGCGAAGGACGGCGGTCCTGCCTGGAGCGGCCGGTGGGGTCGTGGGGGACCTTGGGCAGGCAGGCTCCGTATCGAGCGCGAGGGCGGTCATCGGCCCGAGGATAGCATCGGCTGCCGTTCGATGGTTGCGGCGGCAACCGGTCGCGCGGCGCTCCTCCTGGACGCTGCTGCCTAGTTGCCGATGAGCAGGTATCGGAGCAGATCGGCGTAGTCATCGGTGAACGGCCGATCGGCTGCCGTGGTCGGACGCCACCCGGCGGCTTCGAGCGCTGCGAGCGTGTCGGGATCACTCGATGCCACGAGCCAGCGGGACGGTGTCTCGCCGGGTTCAGGGACTGGGCCCGGGTCGTGGGACTTCTCGAGGACCGTCAGACCGGCAGCCGTGACCGCCGCCGCGATCGGAGGCGCCAGGTCGTAGTACCGATTGGAGATGTGAAACGCCAGCAGCCCATCCTCGCGCGTGACCCGGAGCTCGTCGGCGATGGCTTCCGCGGTGAAGAGGTGGACGGGAGGCGAGTCGGAATTGAAGGCATCCATCAGGAGCAAGTCGTAGGACGCATCGGGCACGTCCACGAGGGACAGCCGCGCGTCACCTTCCACGACGACCGGCGCTACCGGCGCGTCATCGATATAGGTGAAGTAGCGGCCATCGGTCGCGACTGCGATGACGACAGGGTCGATCTCGAAGAAGGTCATGGTCATCTTCGGATCGATGTAGGCAGCGATCGCGCCGCCGCCCAGTCCGGCCACGGCAACGGCGCTGGAGCGACCTTCGCTCCCGGTCGCCACGATCTGGAAGAGATCGCCGACAGGACCGTTGCTGACGTAGTAACTCTGCGCGTCTCGGCGCTTGGCCGGGTCCGTCGATTGGGACCCATGGACGGTCGTGCCGTTCATCAGCAGCGTGAGTTTCCCATCCGGGGACGGCAGCACCTCCGTGACCCCGAAGAAGCTGCGCGCCCGAAAGTCCACCGACGGCTGGAGGACGAACGTGGCCAGGGCCAGGACGAATGCGGTCGCGATGGCCAGGAACCACGGACGCGCCCCGACCAGCAGGATGAGGCCGCCGACCAGGAGCCAGCGAGCCGCGGCCTCGGCGGCCAGGGCGCCCGACAGCACCAATGCGACGGACAGCAGCGCGGCGGCGCCGAGGTACGGAAGGAATCGACCCTGCACACCGGCGAAGAACGGCCGGAAATCCAGGCCGCGTCCTGGCCCTCGGGGCGCGATCACCGGCGTCGGTGCGACGAGGGCCAGGGCGACGAGTCCCGCCACGAGCAGGATGGGGTACTCCCAGACCCCGGGGAACACGAGCGGCGCCACGAGCGCCACGAAGGCACTGGCCAGGGCGCCGCCGGCCGACATCACGAGGTAGAACTCGGTCAGCTGCGACGGGTGAGGCCGATCGAGCGCCAGTCGGCCGTGGAGGGCCGTGGCCACGATGCCGAAGGCCGTGAACTCCATGGCCACGATGGCCAGGACGGGCCACCCGCCCGCGGACCCGTAGGGCACCCAGAGCAGCGTGAGCATGGCCGGTGCGGCCGTCATCGCCATCCGGATCAGCGCGCCGCCGCGCGGCGAGAACGCGATGACGAACGACACCAGGTAGATCGCCAGCGGGATCACCCACAGCAACGGCGCCGACATGAGGTCGGTCGCGACGAAGGTCGTGACGGCGGACAGCAGTCCGGACGGGACGGCGGCCAACAGGACCCATCGGGCGCGACGACGCCACCCGATCCTCGCGGCGAGGACGTCCTGGGCAACGGCCCGGACCGCGTCCCGTGACGTCGCGGCGGCCCTTCCCCGGAGCAGCGGCATGACCCGCATCGCAGCCACCGCGAGGGCGACCACCAGGAGCGCGTAGCCGATCGCCCAGATCGCGCGCTGGTCGCCCAGGCCGAGCCTCGGCTCGATGACCAGGGGATAGGCGATGAGGGCCAGCAGTGAGCCGCCATTGCTGAGCGCATACAGCCAGTACGGATCGGCCTCGTGCCGGGCGCGAGCGACCTCGAACCAGCCCGATACGAGCGGCGTGGTGGTGGTCAGGACGAGCGCGGGCAGCCCGATGATCAGGAACAGGATGCGGATCAGGTCCAGGACCGGAGCCGCCGCCTCGTCGCGCAGGCCGGCGATCTCCGACGGCGCGACGATGAGCGCGAGGAGCCCGAGCGAGGCGAGGATCAGATGCACGATCGGGCCCGCCGGGCCCAGGCGCGTCACGGACAGGTGGCCGTACAGATAGCCCACCAGCAGCGTCGCCTGGAAGAAGAACAGCATCGTCGCCCACACGGCGGGCGCGCCACCGAAGATGGGCAGGACGAGCCGGCCGATCAGCGGCTGGACGCTGAACAGCAGGAAGGCCGACAGGCCGATCGGCAATGCGAATGGCAGGACGGTGCCGACGAGGGGGCGTGTGGCAGCGAGGGTGCGGGCGGTCATGCTTGCTCCGGGCAGGGTCGGGTCATTCGGGGGGATCGTCGAAGATGCGGCGCAGCAGGAAGTATTCCGGTCTCGGGCGGTCATCCGTGATGAGCGGGCCTTCGCCAACGTACGCGCGGAGCTCATCGTCATCGAGCCAGGTCTGTCGCGCGATCTCCTCGATCCACCCATCGACCGTCGACACTGGCGAGTCGTACGCGCCGGAGATGTCCGCCAACACGCCCGGTCGTTCCAGGATGGTGCGAGCCACCGCCGGTTCCAGGGTCAGCGGCTCCATCGAGCCAAGCATGTAGAAGCCGTAGCCGCCGGAGCCGCTCACAGCGAGCACGTTCGGGAATACGGTCGCGAAGGTCCGGATGTGTTCCTTGAGTTCTGACTCCGTCGCCCCGTACGGGGTCCACTGCATCATCACGCCGCCGTCCGTGAGGTGGTCGCGTCCGGCCTCGTAGTACTCCAGCGACGAGATGACGGACACGCCCGCGCTCTGGATGGGGGGCGGCGGGTCCGTCACGATGATGTCAAAGCGCTCATCCACGAGCTCCAGGTGGTTCCGGCCGTCGGCGATGACCACACGACCGGCGGGGTCGGCAAGGACCTGCGCGGCATCCTCGTAGTAGTGGCCGAACATCCCCGGCACCGACGGCACGAGCTCCACGGCGTCCGTGCGCAGGCCCGCGATGAGCGCGCTCCGGAAGGCCGTGCCCATGCCGAAGGCAACGACCAGCGCGCGCTTGGACTCCGGGCGGGCGATGAGCGGCAGGATCGGCATGAGCTTGGCATCGACCGTGAGCAAGGTCATGGACGTCCCGCCGACCCACAGCTCCGCCGTGGACCTCCCCCGGCCGGCTTGCACTGAGGCGATCTCGTCCTCCTGCGATTCCAGCAGGGTCCAGCCTTCCGACGCGATCCGGGCTTCGTTGGGCTGGACGACGAGCCCCGG
>JANOTJ010000002.1:0-2676 GCA_031416295.1 Chloroflexota bacterium | reverse complement strand
GCTGTGCCCGTCATGATCAAGCGTCGCGGATCCACTGGCCAGCACGTTGCGCAGCCACTGCGAGCGCAAGCCGTACGGCAGCGAGATGAGGAACCCGTCGTCGGTGGCGACGGCACCGACCGGCGTCTCGTACATGCGGCCCGACGTGCGACCCCGGTGGTGGATGCGTGCGGTGGACACACCGGCCTGCCCCGCCGTCCGCAACCCGATCCGGTTGAAGCCGTGCTTGCCCAGCGCGATGACCGCGCCCTGGACGAGCGGCGACTTGGCGCGCATCCCCAGGACGAACACCACGCCGATCACCGCGACCGCCGCGAGTAGCGCTCCGACGACACCCAGGATGACACCGACCATGAGGGATCTCCTTCCGTCGCCACTGGCGACGCTTCACCGAACAAACTACACTGTAAGCCTCAAACGGCACGATACAACTACACCGTAAGCCTGTCAAATTCCCCGACGAGAAGCCCGCGAGCTGGAGATGCGATGCCCAGACGGAAGCTGACCCGGGACCTGATCCTGGATGCCGCCGTGCGGCTCGCCGACGAGGAGGGCATCCAGGCCGTCTCCATGCGCCGGCTGGGCCAGGCGCTGAGCGTCGAGGCGATGTCGCTGTACAAGCACGTCTCCGGGAAGGAGGACATCCTCGATGGCATCTCCGACCTCGTGATGCTTGAGGTGGAGGTGCCGGCCCGTGACCTGCCCTGGCGGGCGGCCCTGCGCCAGAGTGCGATCTCCACGCACCACGCGCTGCTTCGGCACCGGTGGGCGAGCGCTGTGCTGGAGTCGCGCCACAACCCGGGCCCGGCGCGGATGCGATACCTGGACGCGGTCGTCTGCATCCTGCGCGACGCCGGCTTCTCCCTGCCCGACGTGGCCCGCGCGTTCATGGCCGTGGACAGCCACGTCTATGGCTTCACCCTCCAGGTGCTAGCCTGGCCGTTCGACCTTCGGGACGCGCCGGAGGAGGCAACAGCGATGGCCGACGACACGTTCGGTGACGCCTTCCCGGGGCTGCGCGCGATGGCGAACCTTGCGGTGTCCGGGCCGGGTGTCCCGGTGGAGTTCGAGTTCGGGCTGGACCTGCTGCTGGACGGATTGGAGCGGCGGCTCGCGAGCGCGGCCGTAGACTAGCCACGTTGTGACGAGATGGGAGACGTCGATGCATCGCGTGCTTGTGCTTGGTGGTGGGTTCGGCGGCATCGCGACGGCGGTCGCCCTACGGGAACGACTGGAAGCAGACGACGAGGTCGTGCTCGTCGAGACGCGGACAACGTTCGTGATGGGCCTGCGCAAGAACTGGGCGCTTCTCGGTACGTCCACGATCGCCGAGGGTGAGCGGCAGCTCGCGACGCTCGAAGCGCGCGGCATCCGGGTGATGGCGGGCACGGTCGACTCGATCGATCCTGCGGCCAAGGCCGCTGTCGTCGACGGGGAGCGGCTGGAGTCCGATGCGCTCGTCGTCGCGCTCGGGGCCCAGGGTGATCCCGCCGCGATCCCAGGGTTCCGCGACCACGCGATCGACGCCTATGACGAATCGTCGAGCGCGGCGGGCGCCGCGGCGATCGATGCCTTCGCCGGCGGGCGCGTCGTCATCGGGATCTTCGGAGCGCCGTATCCGTGTCCGCCCGGGCCGTACGAACTCGCCCTCCTGCTGATGGAACGCTTCGAGGCGAACGGCGTGTCGGGCGGGATGCTCGTGTTCACGCCCCAGGCGGGCTCCCTGCCCATCCTCGGGACGGAGGGCTGCGCCGCCTTTGACGGCCGCCTGGTCAACGCCGGGATCACATTCCGCCCGAAGACCGTGGCCACGGCCGTGGAGCCGGGTACGGTCGTGACCGCCGACGGGACGCGGCTGCCCTTTGACCTGCTCATCGGCGTGCCGCCGCATCGCGTGCCGCCGGTCGTCGCGGCGTCCGGCCTGACCGGCGGCAGCCCATGGGTGCCGGTGGACCGGGCCACGCTCCAGACGACCTTCCCCGGGGTCTACGCCATCGGCGACGTGACGGCCATCCCGCTCGCGAACGGCAGTCCCCTGCCCAAGGCCGGGTTCTTCGCCCATGCGGAGGGCGAGGTGGTCGCGGCACGGATCGCGGACACCCTGGCGGGTCGCGAGGCTTCGGCCACCTTCACGGGCAACGGGATGTGCTTCCTGGAGACCGGCCACGGCCGCGCCACGACGGTCGCCGGGGACTTCTTCGCAGATCCACCGGCGGTCGGCCTGGGCAGCGACACGGAAGACAACCTCGCGGCCAAGCGCGCCTTCGAGTCCGATCGACTCACGGCCTGGTTCGGGGCCTGAGCACCGCGGGCGGCAGCGCGAGCCGCGACGAGCGGAGGGGACTCCTGTTCGCCGCCGCGGCTGCGATCATCTACGGGGCCGCGTACCCGGCGACCGCGATCGCACTGCGTTCCTTCAGCCCCCTCGGCATCACAGCGCTTGCGTGCACCCTGGCCCTGCCCGTGGTCATCGCCCTGGCCTGGATCGGCTGGCTTCCAAAGCCGTCCCTTCGCGGGCTGGACGGACCGCGGTTTGTGCGGCTGGTCACCCTCTCCGCGTTGGGGGGCTTGCTCTTTATCGCGGCGGTCAACGTGGCGGTCGCGCTCAGCGGCCCGACGGTCACGGGTTTCGTCGCGGCACTCTACGCGGTGGCCGCGGCGCTGCTCGCGATCCCC
>JANOTJ010000001.1:0-2300 GCA_031416295.1 Chloroflexota bacterium | reverse complement strand
CGTCGTTACCCAGGAGCTCGAGCACGACTGGCAACGGCCGGCTCGCCTCCTCGGGCGGGTCACCTGCCCGACGCTCGTCGTTCACGGCGAAGCCGATGCAGCCGTCCCCGTCGCGCTCGCCGAGAGCATCGTCGCCGCGATGCCGAACGCACGGCTCACGCTGATCCCAGCCGGAGGGCACCGGCCCGACATCCGCACCCCGGAGCTCGTCAACCCGGTTCTACTGGAGTTTCTCCTCGACCCGTAGGCTCCTTCCTGACCGTCGCTTCAAGGAACATCTAGTTACACATCGCCGGACATTCCTGAACTGGCCCGAGGATGTCCCGGCCGTCGTGGATTTTGAGACGGCCCTCCACTGACTGACACTCTACGCGGCTTCCTCCTCCGATCCAATCACCTCCCTGAGACAAGTACGAAGAGCGGCCTTAAGCGCGGGGATGTCGCGGTATCCCTGGACCCGGTAGAAGCGCTTCTCGGCCTCGAGCATGCCGGCCGCGGTCCAGCGCTCGATCATCTTTCCGTCGCGCCAGCGCTTGACGTTTCGCATCGTCGTGCGCCCGATCGAGATCATCGATTCGAATCGCCTCGACGTCGCCGACCGGTTCGAGGCCGGCGGAGTAGTTGCGGGTCGACAGCCCCGCGACCATGCGCTCGAGCGCCATCTCCCCGAGCAGATCTTCCGTGTTGAAGTGCTTGTAGGTGGCGAGTTCGACCTCACCGGAGCCGTCGAGATGGCGGGCGCGCGGCCGGGTGACCGTGACCTTGCGGCCGCCGAGCACGACGCTGCCCTGCTCGCAGCCGTGACGTGTGGCGCCGCGAGAGGAATCGTGCTTGCCCTTGGGCCCTTGCCCGGGTCTAGCGTCCAGCGGTTTTGGACGCAGGATCGATCCCTTTCCGGGTCTCTACAATTTCTCCGCGTCCGAGCTGAGATGAGTCTGCCAACCAGAACTAAGGAGAACAGGCGTGACGGCAAAAACGACAAGCCCTGAAGCGATCATGGGAGACACGCTCGCAGGCCGACTACGAGCGCTCGGCACACGCGGTGTCCTCGTTCAGATGGCGCAACGTGGCCAGATCATCGAACTCCACTGCGAGATGCCGAAGTGCTATTGCCACAAGG
Organism: Chloroflexota bacterium; assembly: GCA_031416295.1. Classification (GTDB taxonomy): domain Bacteria; phylum Chloroflexota; class Limnocylindria; order Limnocylindrales; family CSP1-4; genus SPCO01. Next base: position 1,180 of record JANOTJ010000001.1, on the reverse strand, counting down.
GGCGGGGCTATTTCGAGCCGAGATCCACTCCTCTGCCGGATTGGGCACCCTCGCCGGACCACTACCCCAGGCTCAAGGCTGATGGTGGACATCTTGTCCCCTGGAACGTCCGGCTCTCGCACGTGCTCTGCAACCGAGAGGACTATGGCTGGCGTATGAGGATCAGACGGATGCTTGAGAAAGGGATGTCACTCGAGGAGATCGCCGAGAACCTGAACCACAAGGGGATACGAAGGCCACATGGTAGCGCCACGTGGTCAGCCACCACTGTGCGGAAAGCGTTCGTCTCTTAGCAACGGAGCCCGGCCTCGAGCAGGAGCTCAAAGAGGCCTTATGAGAAACCACCCAGACGCCGAGGTCCTCCTAAGTGTTCTCGGACTCGACGGTCCCGGGCGCCCGGCTAGAGGCGATTTCGGGGACGGCAGTGGCGTCCAGTTCGTCGGTGCGGACCGCCGTGACGAGCCACGCCTTGGGGATCAGCCCACGTGCGTGGCGTTTGGTCGGCGTTTTCGGCGACGGCGAACAACCCGCGAACCCGCGCGTTTCCCCTCGTCAGCGGCCACGCGCGCGCCCATGTCGGCTCCGAAGGGGAGGGGGGTCGACGCGCCTCATTAAATTACGTGCGTGTCCGTGACGCACCGCGCTGCGCTCCGGGTCGTGCTTGCCCTTCGGGCCGACGACTTCGACGACCTCTTCCTCAAGCAACTCGGCGAGCACACCGAGCCCGACGCCGACGCTCAAGGCGAGCAGCCCTTCCTTCGCCGAGCCGACCAGCTCGCCGAGCGCCTCCTGTCGAGCACAACGTACGGTCTGCCGGACCGCGGGCCTTCAATGTGCCGAGGCCGATGGGCACAGCAGCAGCTTGGACTCGACTAAGCGGCGCTGAGCCGCCGTCCGCGATGATAATCCGGGCATGCCCGAGACCACCGATCGGCTGCGAGGACTCGTCGAGGCCGGCATCGCGTTGAGCTCGGAGCTCTCGCTCGATGACCTGCTCCGGAAACTGGCCGAGACGGCCGCCGCCCTGACCGGCGCCCGCTACGCCGCGCTCGGCGTGATCGACCAGTCGGGAACGGGGCTCGAGCGCTTCGTCCACACCGGCATCGACGCCGAGACGGTGGCCAAGATCGGCGAGCCTCCGCGTGGCCGCGGCATCCTCGGCGCCCTGATCACCGACGCG